>DAOMFH010000264.1:0-3633 GCA_035429705.1 Actinomycetota bacterium | reverse complement strand
TGGCAACAGCCATGACACAAGATCTGGGGAACCACATCCCGCACCGCCAGCCCCGGTTTCGCACAGAGCTGCACCTCTCAGCGATTCCACAGAGCAGCACTAATCAGCGATTCCCTAGCCGTCCAACCGGGGTAGCCGCATTGCCCGGTGACGCGAAGCGGGTCGTCGGTCCGGATTCATCCGGCCGCAAGCAGCGGGCGTCCAGGACTTGCGCGAGCAGTCACCGGCGCTGACCGGCTCCCGCCGGTGGGTGCCCCGGGCCGAACCGAGACCGACCCGCCGGGGCCCCACCGTCTTCGGCCACGAGCCTCAACTCCGGGGGCGGGGGGCCGCTCCCGATGACTCCGCCGCCTGGTCGGGCCGCAAGCCCGCCGGCCTGTGACGGGGTGCGACTGGATTGTCGCCGCGGCAGCAGACTGACCGCCTCCGGGTCTGTCCTGCTGTGCGCCGCCGGAGGTTCAGGCGGCTCCTACGACCCATTGCGAGTTCGCCGAAAATGGACCAGAAGGTGGTCCGGACCACTCCGGGGTGGGGGAGATCACAGACGATTCGCACATTTTGTCCGCTTCTCCCGGATTGATCAGGGCTCATTGTGAGCATCACGTGATCATGAAGAAGACGTTGACCCCCCTGATGGGCGTCGGGCTGGCCGCCGCGCTGGTGGTTCCGGCCGTGGCACCCGCGCAGGCCGCCAACTCCGACCACAAGTCGGTAGCGGCGTCCGCCCGGTTCAGTGACCTGCCCACCACCGACTACCGCCTTTCGGCCCGTTTCGGGCAGCGCGGGAGGCTGTGGTCGTCCGGCCGGCACACCGGGCTGGACTTCGCCGCGCCCCGTGGCACCAAGGTGGCCGCCGTCGAGGATGGCAAGGTCGCCTTCGCCGGCTGGGCGGGCCCTTATGGCAAGGCCGTGATCGTGAAGCACTCCTCGGGCAAGCGCAGCCTCTATGCCCACCTGGCCAAGATCAAGACCAAGCGGGGCAAGGGCGTCAAGGCCGGTCAGCGCATCGGGAAGGTCGGAGCCACTGGCAACACCACCGGGCCGCACCTGCACTTCGAGGTCCGCACCAAGAACGGCAAGAAACTCGACCCGCGCCCGTATCTGCGCGGCGAGTGACGACCAGGAAGGAAGCACGCGATGACCGCCCGACAAGTCAGGGGGCTCATTCAAGCCAGCGCTGTGACGGCCGTGGCCGGTGCGCTCACGATCGGCACGGTCGGCTCGGCCGCGGCCCAGTTCGCCTCGGCAACTGTTCCCGAGGCGCCGCTCGCCCGCGCCACCGTGCCGCGTGACGTCTTGGTGTCCACCGACCTGATGGGTGAGGCTGCGCAGGAGGCGCAGCGAATCCAGATCGCCCGCGAGAAGCGTGCTGCCGCACGTGCCCAGCGTTCCAGCGGTGACATGTTCACCCCGACCCGGGACTACAAGTACAGCGCGCGTTTCGGGGACGCCGGGGGCAGTTGGTCGTCCGGTCACCACACCGGACTGGACTTCGTGACCGCGCCGGGCACTCCGGTGTTCTCCGCACTGGCCGGGAAAGTGGTCGAAGCGGATTGGAACGGCGCCTACGGGAACTGCATCATTGTGCGCCACGACAACGGCGTGGAGACCATGTACGCCCACCTCAGCAGCATCGGTGTCGAGAAGGGTGAGCGCGTACTGCGTGGCGACCGGATCGGCAGCGTCGGCACCACCGGGAACTCCAGCGGCCCGCACCTGCACTTCGAAGTGATCAAGAAGGGCGACCAGCGCGACCCTGAGGCCTTCCTGTAACCAGCCAGCCCCTATTCGGCCGCGCTGGTGGCGGTTGTCTGGGGACGGCGCTGGCGCGGTGCGGACTCGGCGACCCGGCCGGTGCTGCTGCCGATGGAGGTCGTGCCACGGACCAGCGTGGAACCGTCGGGGTCGAGCTGGGCCAGCGTCGTGCAGATCTCATGCACCACGCGACCGTCCACCGGGAAGGACATGTGCCCGACGCCGCGGAAGAACACATTGCGCGCGTTGAGATCCGGATGCACGATCCGCGCGTTGCGCTTGGGGATGATCATCTGATCGAGATCGGACCAGATCGCGACCATGCGGGTGCGGCAGTTCGGGGCGGGGGCATCCAGTTCCTGCACTACGGGGCTGTCCGGGCGCATCTGCTTGACCACCGAATGGGGCACCAGGTACGCCGGCATCGTCCCCGAGTGCGGTGAACCCAGGGTCACCAGCGTGTGGACCCGCTGGTCACCGCCCAGACACTGGACGTAGTAACGGGCCACCACTCCGCCCATGGAGTGGCCGATGACGTGGACCCGCTCGTAGCCCGTCTCGCGGCGGACCTTCTCGACCAGCGACTTGAGCCGCCTCGCCACCCGGGGGATGTCGTCGGACAGGGGGGAGTAGTTCAGCGTGATGACCCGGCCGAAGCCGCGCCGGTTGAGCGCGCGGCGCAGGAACGCGAAGACCGTGTGGTTGTCGATGATGCCGTGGATCAGGATGATCGGGGTGCCCGCGGCTTCCACATCGCCGATGATCAGGCCCCGCTGAACCGGCGGCAGCCCCTCGAGGGTGTGGTGCTGCTCGGCATGGCGGTACTTGTCCTCCACGAGCCCGAACGGGTACATGGCCACGTGGGTGGTCAGCCAGGCCGCCTCGATCGCCACCCCGCGCATCCCCGCCGGGTTGAGCAGTGCGTCCTTGGCCTTCTGGGTGGCCGCCCGGGCCCTGTTGATCGTGGTGCGGAAGGACGTGCTGCTGTCCTCTGGCGAACTCTCGGGCATACGAGGAACCTAGCCCACACAAGTCCGCTTTGTGCCCTGGACACCGCCGAAAACCCAGGTAATGCGCGGATTCCGGTGATTCCGTCCGGCTGCTGGCCCTGCCCAGCCCGGCGAACCTGAGCGGGCCCGCAGTCAATGGCTGGACGACCAAGAAGGTGTCGTCGTCGCGCCGCACCACGTGGCGCCCAGTTGCCCGCCCGATCTCGACGAACGACCGTGAGTTGCAGTCCGTCGTCGTCCATGGCGTGGGGCGGTTACGGCCGTAAGCCTTCGCCGGTCGCGGGTCCCGCCCGGCAAGTCGGCCAACTCGCCCGTGGGACGGCCCCCCGCGGCGGCGTAGACTCGACGGCGTGAGCGAACCGATCCGAGTCCTCATCGCGAAGGCGGGTCTGGACGGCCATGATCGCGGTGCCAAGATCATTGCGCGTGCTCTGCGTGACGGTGGAGTCGAGGTGATCTACACCGGGCTGCACCAGACGCCTGAAATGATCGTGCACGCGGCGATCCAGGAGGATGTGAGCGCCATCGGCCTGTCCATCCTCTCCGGGGCGCACATGACGCTGTTCAAGGCCGTCCTCGATCTGCTGGCCAAGCGCGGGATCGACGACATCGTGGTCTTCGGCGGCGGAATCATCCCGGAGGAGGACATGGCGCCGTTGGCCGCCATGGGCGTGGCCCGCGTCTTCACCCCCGGGGCCCCGACCGACGAGATCGTGGAGTGGGTCAAGGCCAACCTGGGCAGAACCACGGTGGGGCGCCGCTGACCGGTACCCGGTAAGCGGCCGGGCCCGCTCACGCAGTAGCGTCGAAGGAAGGCACGGTTTACCAGCGAAGAGGTGGTGCAGTGGATCTTTACGAGTACCAGGCC
>DAOMFH010000263.1:0-3633 GCA_035429705.1 Actinomycetota bacterium | reverse complement strand
CCTGGTCCAGCCCGGCTCGGTAGGCGATGTTCGCGGCCAGGCAGTACTCGTAGCCCCCCTTGATCTGCTCCGGTGAGCGGCCCTTCCACCAGCCGGGCGAAGGAAGGTTGGTCTGCACCGTCAGGACCCCGGCCGTGACCGGGGTGAGACTCACCGATCCGGGTTCGCCGTAGACCTCACAGTCCCCGTATGCGGCCGCGGGCTCTTGGCTCTGCGACGTCTCCCCGGAGGAGCCCGAACAGGCGCTCAGAGCGATCAGGCTGGTTGCCGCCACAGCGGCCATCGTGAGTCTCGAGATCGTGCGCACGTGTTCCTCCAAGTTGATTGGCGCATCAGTTATTCGCTGAGTGTGACTGCTGTCACACCTGCGAGTCAAGGCTTTGCGCGAAATTCGATCCGGATTGCTGGGGCTGCGACGGCAATCCAGGGTCTCGCTGGGGTCATTCGGCGGCTGCCGCGAGCCGGGCACGACAAGCCGGCAGACTCCCCCGAGCCAGTGGCAATGGTGGTTGCCGACGTCCGTTGACGGGCCACCAGTCGACCGCGGGCGGCCACCGGATTTGCCGCTCTGTCACGGAGTTGAGCTGCGGACTTCGAAGACAACGAGCCGGTTCCCCCATGCAAAACAACACACCGCTGCTGGGTCGCGCACCCGGGCGCGGCGTGTTGATGGTGCCACCTCGTTGGTGGGCGATCGTTGCGTTGGCAGGCAGTTACTGCGTTCGTGAGCAATCGCAACGTTCGTGAGCAATCGCAACATCGGTGAGCAATCGCAACATCGGTGAGCAAGAATCTGGCCTCCGCCCGCTCACGGATGCAGCGTTCGCTCACGGATGCAGCGTTCGCTCACGGATGCGCACGGATGCAGCATTCGTGATCATGGCCACATCGGTGGGATAGAACCCCCTGCGAGCAGACCGGCGCTTCGGTCAGTTGCCCTCGGCGAGCAGCGCATCCACCGCACGATCGCAGACCTCGGCCATGCCCGCCACCGTCATGTTCTGCGATCCCAGCAGCACCTGCAGTGCCAGTCCGTCCACCATGCCGACCAGCCCGTCCGCGAGCACCACTGGATCCCCAGCGACGAAGACCCCTCGCTCCTGCCCATCGTGGATGATCGCGGTCAGGGTCCTGCGCCACTCCCCGTAGACCCGTTCGTTGAGTTCTTGCAGGCTCGGATCGTGCAGTGCCTCGGACCAGAATTCGATCCACATATGCCAGGACTGCACAACCGCTTCGTCGTCGGGCAGGTATGAGTGCAGGATTGCGCGCAAACGGTCGCGGGGATCCTGCCCTGCCTGCGCCAGATGGATCCGGCGGGCCTGGGAGGTATGCCAGTTCCATTCGAAGGCCGCGCGCATCAGGTCGCGTTTGGTCTCGAAGTAGTTGTGGATCGTGCCCGTGCTCGTCCCCGCTTTGCGTGCGACGTCAGCCACGCGCATGGCCTTGAAGCCCTTCTCGGCCACGACTTCCCGGGTGGCCGCAAGAATCTGCTCGCGGCGCTGCGCCGCCACGTTCGGTCGGGGCATGACGTCCTCCGGTGAGCTGACTGGCCCCACCATACTTGGTTTACTCGTCAGTTATCTATCGGTGATGGCCTGCGGGATACCGAGCGCACTGGCGCCGATCTCAGTACCCGGGCCGTGCAGACCACCCTGACGAACAAGGATGCGCTCGTCGCGCACGACCAAGCCCGATCGGCCCGGGCTCAGCGAACGCGCACAACCTTGCTGGTCGCGCCTGCGAACCCACCCTGCGCCGGGAACACGAAGCGGTAGCGGCCGGCGGGCAGGTCCTGGCTCCAGGTCTGCGCAGGCGGGCTCATGCGCCGCCATCCGCCCAGGGCCTGCCACCTGCCGGCCTGCTGGCGCTGCACGGTGAAGCGCAGTGGGATCTGCGGCCGGGCTGATACCCGGGCGACAGAGCCACCCGAGGCACGCGTGATCAGGATCGTGGCCGAAGCCACCGATGCCTGCTGGCGCACAGTGGCGGGCACCCGGTTCTGCTTGGGCACCACCACGCGGTAGTCGCCGTTGGCCAACCACACGCGGGTCGTGCGCCGCAGCCGGCCGCTGTCGGCCGGCTCCCAGCCGGTGCTGGTGCGGCGCTGCACCCGGTAGCGGACACCGGTGATGGGCTTGCCCGATGCGGCCCGCAACTGCACAGTGACGTTCCCGCGCTTGGTGGCCCGGGCATCCGGGTTCACCACCAGTTCGGTGGCACTGAGCACCGCGGCCGCACTGGTCGCAGCCGCGAAGCGGGTCGAGGCCGGCAGGACCGCCCGCACCTTGACCCCGGCCGGTCCGGTCCGCCACCGCAGGGATGCCTTGCCGTCGGCGCCCAGAGTCCCGGTCGCCACCGACCGCCACGCGCCGCTTCGCCGGGCTTGGACGGTTACGGGCGATCCGGCCACCTCTGGCGCACTCGTGACCTGCAACGCCCAACTGTTACCCCGCCGTACCCCGTTGACATCCAGCGGCGGCGCCACCGCGATGTCAGTGGTCGCGCTCCATCCCAGTGTGGTGCTGTCGCCCCCCCACGTGGCCCGGTAGGTTGCGTTCGCATCGGGGGTCACGTCGAAGTTGGCAGCGGTCATCCCGTCGGAATCGGTGGCGATCTGCGCGGTGCCGACGCGCTCCCACGTCGTGCTGCCGGCCACCCGCCGGTCCAGCGCGACCGTCGCGCCGTCGGGGGCGCCGGTCAACGTCGCCTGCAGATGCACGGCGTCGCCCAACGTGACCTCGGACGAGTCCGCGCTGAGCCCTCCCGCGGCCTGCCCGGGGGAGACTGACCCGTCCAGCGCGTAGTCGGTGCCCAGGACCCCGACCCGAACCGGATTGCCGTTCGCGTCGGTCATGGAGACCACGAGTTGGTTGTTGGTGGGGGTGGAGTCAATCCAGGCGACCAATTCACCCAGATCGTCGAATGACTCACCTGGCGAAGCAGGTTCATCACCAGCGGACTGCCAACCGGCGTCCACGGACAGTCCACCGTCCAAGGGGACGTTGGCCGGGATGTTGATCGGCACGGGCACGACGACCTTGGGATGGCCCTGCGGCTTCAGCGTCACCTGCAACGTGTTGGGGCCCACCTGCAATGGCCCGCCGGTCACCTGGGTGATCACCGCGCCGCGGTCGGTCTGATCGACCTCTGCAGTCAGGTCGACCGACTCGACGACAGGAGTGATCCCCGGCTGGCTGAACAAGGCCCCGACGATCAGGGCGGCATCAGCGGGTACCGAGCCCAGCACGTCGGAGCCACTCCAGACGTCGGGCCACTTGATCGTGTACGACTGACTGCCGTCGCTGACCTTCACCGTGGTGGTGGTCCGCGCCGAGCCCTGCAGACTGGACTGGTTGGCCAAACGGTACAGCGGCTCACTGAGCACGATGGCCGTCGCCAGGTCCCCCAGACCCGCCGTGAACGTCCCCGCGGCCACCGAGGTGGCAGCGGAACCGGTGCGGGTCCGGTCCGTGGTGATATTGACCTGGGAGGTCACCGGGGTGCTCGCCGTGGTGCCGGCCAGGTTGATCCCGACTGCGGCCGAACGGTCCTGGGTCAGGGCCCCCCTGATCTGACCGGGGCAGCCGATCTTGTAGGAGTTGTAACTGCTGCCCCAGATGCCGCTGATCC
>DAOMFH010000262.1:0-3641 GCA_035429705.1 Actinomycetota bacterium | reverse complement strand
CGTCGGCGGCGAAGTAGAAGGCGAACAGCAGCAGCGTGAACCCCTGGAAGACGATCCCGATCGCGGAACTGAGGACTCCCAGCACTCCGCCGGCGGCCTTGCTGGCGACCTTCGTTACGTCCTGCGTGCTCAGGTTGAGCTGGTCGAGGATGGTCGTCGGATTCAGCCCGAGGTTGAAACGCTGGTTCAGCCAGTCGATGACGTTCTGCACGATGCCGGGCGCGGCTTGCACCAGCGCGACCACCTGGCTGGCGAACAGTTGCCCGAACGCGACGAAGAAGATCGCGGTGACCAGGCCCATCCCGAGCAGGACGACCAGCGTGCCGAGTCCCCGGGGCCAGTTGAACCGTTTGTGAAGGGCGGTGACGATCGGATCGATCGCCAAACCGCACAGCCAGGCGAGCAGCAGGAGGAAGAGGAATTGGCCAAGTGACGTCCAGGCCCAGAGGAACACCTTGAACAGTGCGAACAGGACGAACACGGTGATGGTCGTCTTGCGCACCCACCCGGGCTCGAGCCACAGCCGGACGGTGGAGACCTCGTCGGCGGGCGCCTGGCCGGTGGCATGAACGGTTGGTTCTGACATAGCGCGAGCGTATCCGCCGCGCGGGCTCCGGCAGAGTGCTTGTGCGCGGTGTCGTCGGTCGGCCGCTGCCCGTGCCTGGGGCCTTGGTGGGGCACAATGAACCGTGGCCACCCGGATCGAAGACGTCGCCGTGGTGCTGCGGGCCTACCCGCTGGGCGAGGCCGACCGGATCCTGAGCCTGCTCACCGAGGAGCACGGGCTGGTGCGCGCGGTGGCCAAGGGGGTGCGCAAACCGACGTCCCGGTTCGGCTCCCGGCTGCAGCCGTTGAACCAGGTCCACGTGATCATGTACCAGGGTCGCAGCCTGGCCACGATCAGTGGGGTGGACTCCGTGCAGTTGTACGGTTCGCGGATCGCGCCCGACTACGTGCGGTGGTCGGCCGCTCATGTGCTGGCTGAGGCCACCGAGCGGCTGGTGCCGGAGGAACTGGAACCGGCGCGTCCGCACTACCGGCTGCTGGTCAGCGGCCTGTCCGCCCTCGCCGACCAGGGGCGTGATCCCCGCTTGGTGATCGATGCGTTCCTGCTGCGTTCACTGGCCACCGGTGGCTGGGCGCCGAGCTTCTCCGACTGCACCCAGTGCGGGGCGCAGGGACCCCATCCCTGGATACACCTGCCCTCGGGTGGGGCGGTGTGCGAGGGGTGCCGCCCGGCCGGCGCGGTGTCGATCAGTCCGGGCACGTCCGCACTGCTCGGGGCGTTGCTGAGCGGGGACTGGTCGGCCGTGGATCACGCGACCACGACCTCGCGGCGGGCCGCCTCCGGGGTGGTGGCGGCATATCTGCAGTTGCACCTCGAACGCGATCTGCGCTCGCTGCCCATCGCGGACAAGGCGTGGCTGTCGGAGTTGTCGGCCAGACTCGTCTCCGAGCAGGACGTGGTCGCGTGACCGCGAGGCCGATCCCTCCGCACCCGAGCGGGGTCCAGCCACCGCCCCTGAGCCCGGATCAGGTTCCGCGTCACGTCGCGGTCGTGATGGACGGCAATGGGCGCTGGGCACAGGCGCGGGGGCTGCCGCGGACCGCCGGTCACGAGGCCGGTGAGGCGAGCCTGCTCGACTGTGTCCACGGGGCGCTGGAACTCGGTATCCCGTGGCTGTCCGCGTACGCCTTCAGTACTGAGAACTGGCGACGTTCACCCGAAGAAGTCCGCTTCCTCATGGGATTCAACCGGGACGTGATCCGACGCCGGCGAGACGAACTGCACGAGTTGGGCGTGCGGGTCCGGTGGTCGGGCCGGCGTCCCCGCCTGTGGCGCAGTGTGATCCGGGAGCTCGAGTCGGCTGAGCGGCTGACCGCGCGCAACGACCGGATGACCTTGACGATGTGCGTCAACTACGGGGGGCGCGCGGAGATCGCAGATGCCGCCGCGGCCCTGGCTCGTGACGTGAAGGCCGGCCGGGTGGACCCCGACAAGGTCACCGAGGAGACACTCGCCGACTACCTGTACCAGCCCGAGATGCCCGATGTGGACCTGTTCGTGCGCTCCAGCGGGGAGCAGCGCACGAGCAACTTCCTGGTGTGGCAGGCCGCGTACGCGGAGATGGTGTTCCTCGACACTCTGTGGCCGGATTTCGACCGGCGGCATCTGTGGTACGCCTGCGAACTGTACGCCGCCCGCGAACGCAGGTACGGCGGGGTACCGCACGCCCCCGAGTAGGCAGTCGCCACATCACCCAGGGCGGTCGCTGCTGCTGGGGGTGGCCAGGGGGCAGACCTGGTTGGCCGAGATCTCCTCGGCGAGGTCCAGCAGGCCCTGCAGCAGATCATCCCCGGGAGCGGCCTCGGTCAGGGTGTCGACCGGCCGGGCGACCACGCCATGCTTCGCCGCGGCCTCCCGCACGGCGCCCTCGGCGTCGATCGTGAAGTAGAGGGCCCGCACGGGGTCGTGGTCCGGCCGCCAGGCGATCAGCGGCACTTGGTCGAAGGCGTAGGCCCGCGCCAGGTAGGTCAGGACCGGGGCCTCCACGACCAGGGTGGCGATCCGGCAGGGGTTGAACTGCTCCTGCAGGCGCTGGTCGACCTCGTGGGCGTCGTTCTGCACCGAGAAAGCCCGCAGCCCGTAGAACTGGTAGGCCTCGAACGGAGTGGGACTGGCCTTCGTCATGGCAGTGCCCAGCGTCTGCGCCATGGTGGCGATGTTGATGGGGTCGAACCACACATAGGGGTCCTTCACCGCTGGATCCCGCGGGCTGGCGACCCGGTTGACATCCTCGCTGACATCGACCGTGCGATCCTCGGGAAGGCCGGCGGCGGCCTCATCGACCTGCTCGTCGAGACCCGGGATGTACGCGAACAGGTCCGCGTCGGTCCCGGCCACCTCAGCCGGGCTGATCCGTTCCAGGTGAACTGCGTCCCCGCCCACCTGCTCGGCCAGCCAGGCCGAAGGGAAGTCCACCGCGGCCACGGTGATGGCCGGTGGCACACCCGCCGAGGCGGTGGGATCGCTGTTCGGGGCGACGTTGCGGGTGCAGCCGGCCGCTACCAGCAGAACCAGGGCCGCGGCCAGCAGCCGACGTCCGCTCATCCGCGACCGGAGGCGCGCATCGCAGCCGCGGCGAACACCAGCCCCACGGTCGCCACGCGCATGGCTCGCGACCCGGTCGGCAGCACCGGCCAGGACAATGCGACCAGCCACAGCAGGAAGAGTCCGAGGATCACCAGCAGGACGCTGCCGATGGCCGGCGGTGCGAGCAGACCCCCGACCAGGGTCGCGGCCAAGCCGATCACGACCAGCGCCTTGGGGACCCGGTTCAGGGCCTGCAGCGGGCCACGGCTGAGGTCCTCGAACCGGGCGCGGGCGGGCGAGACCTGCGGGGGGCGGGCGTTGCTCATGGTTCCATGGTGGCGCACTGCGGGCTGCGGCCGGCCATAGGGGAGGTGCCGCACGGGGGTGACCGGCGCGCACGTGGCCGCTGGGTACCCTGGAGTGCGTGCCTATCGATCGTGTGGATGCTGTCGTCAATCTGAGCAAACGGCGGGGTTTCGTGTTCCCCTCCTCGGAGATCTACGGGGGGACCCGCTCGGCCTGGGACTACGGCCCGCTCGGCGTGGAG
>DAOMFH010000261.1:0-3641 GCA_035429705.1 Actinomycetota bacterium | reverse complement strand
TGGTTCACGAATGTTGCACGGTTGGGGATGTTGATCATGGAGAACCCGCAACGACGCAACAATCGCGGCCCGCCCGGCTCCAACCACGGATTCCCAACCCGGGCGGCACCCCAGAACCACACGCACCCCGGAACCCACGCACCCCAGAACCACACGCACCTGCGCGGGACCCCCACCGACACTGTCAGCGGGCAACGCAAGCGCACGGTGACCGAATTCACCACCGGACAGACTCAGTACCGCTCCACGCCACCACAGACCGCGAGCAACCCGGACTGCCCCCTCAAGCTCGAAGAACCGTAAAATGGCGGACAGGGCCTTTCGCCCGAGGAGGACGCGATGACCTCGGTTGCACCCGATGCACCCACCCGCTCCCAGACCCTCGATCGAGCACGGGATCGGGGACTCAAGATCCTCGCCGCCCTGCCCTACCACTACCCCCGCGCACTCGTGCGAGCCCACGGCTTCCACCCGACGGAGGTGTGGGCGCCGGCCTCGGCCCGGCCGGACACCGGCGCCGCCCACTTCCAGGCCTACACCTGCTCGATCGTCACCCGGGGCACGGCCTTCCTGATCGATGGTGGCTTCGACAGGGTCGATGCGGTGCTCGTGCCGCACGGCTGCGACGCACTGCAGGGGATGGGGTCGGTGCTGCGCGACTTCGTCACCGACCGGCCTGCTGTGCACACCCTCTACGCGCCGCGCACCCGGCGGCCACTCGACCAGGACTACCTGGTCGCGGAATACCAGCGGTTGGCCGCGGAACTCGTCAAGGCCGGCGGACGCGAGCCGACCCAACAAGACTGGATCGAAGCGTTCGCGGTGGAGGACGCCGCCGACGCGGCCATGCGGGACCTGTACAAGCGGCGGGGCGAACTGAACCTGACCGACCGCGAGTTCTACGACGCCGTGCGGGCCAGGGAGTACCTGCTGCCGGAGGACTTCGCTGAGTTGGTCGCCGGGCTTCCGGCCGGAACCGCGCAGCGTCCCGGACTGCCGATCGTGCTCAGCGGGATCATGGCCGAACCCCCGGAACTGCTGGACATCGTCAACGACGCGGGCGCGCATGTCGCGGCCGACGACCTGAGCACGGGCACCCGCCGGATCCTGCCGGCCACGGACGACGCCGATCCGTGGCAACGCCTGGCCCGCTCCTACCTCGACGGACCCGCGGACCCGACCCGCGCCGACCCGCTGCCCGATCGGGTGCGCCGGTTGCGCGGCCTGGTCGATCACCACAGTGCCCGCGGCGTGCTGGTGATCGCCCCGCCGTTCTGCGAGCCCGAGCAGTTCTACCTGCCCGCCCTGCGCAAAGGGCTGGACGTGCCACTGCTGTACATCGAGCACGAGGGCGCCGGCGAGGTGGATGGTCAGCTCACCGGCCGCATCGAAGCCTTCGTTGAGACGCTGGAGGTGGCCCGATGAAGACGCCCCTGCCGATCCCGCAGATCCGCTCGGCGATCGCCTACGACCTGGTCGGCCGCAACCTGCTGCGGGTGCAGCGCATGCGTGACGAGCGGGCCATGGCCAACTACCAACCGCCGGCGGACTCCCCGATGAACCCGCCGCCGCGCAGCCTGGTCAACGTCAAGGAACTGATGAGCGCCACCTACCTGAAGGCCCGCTACGCCCCCGGGGTGCACAAGGTCGCGTGGGTGACCTCCGGCGCCCCCGCGGAGGTTCTGCAGGCACTCGGCTACGTGCTCATCTACCCGGAGAACCACGCCGCGCTGTGCGGGGCGCGCAAGATGGGCGCGGAGTTGTGCCAGGCCGCCGAGGACGAGGGCTACAACAAGGATCTGTGCTCGTACGTGCGCACCGACCTCGGTTCGATCACCACCGGCAAGACCCCCGCCGGCAAACTGCCGCCGCCGGATCTGCTGCTGTGCTGCACGAACATCTGCCAGACGGTCAAGTACTGGTACGAGATCCTGGCCGACCACTTCGGCGTGCCGCTGGTCGTGATCGACACCCCCTTCCTGTACGAGCAGGCCCACGAGCACCAGGTCGAGTACGTGCGCCGGCAACTCGAGGAGGAACTCGTGCCCACCGCGGAGCAGGTGGCCGGCCGCCTGCTCACCGACAAGGCGCTGCGCAAGAGCACCGACGAGGCGCAGGCCGCCTCCCGGCTGTGGTGGGAGATCCTCGACCGCAGCCAGCACCGCCCGGCGCCGATGACCGCCTTCGACGGGTTCCTGCTGATGGGCCCGATCGTGGCGATGCGCGGCATCCCGGAGACCACCGAGTTCTACCGCAAGGTGCTCGCCGAACTCGACGAGCGGATCGCCGCCGGGGTGGGGGCGATCAAGGACGAGCGGCACCGCGTGCTGTGGGACAACCTGCCGGTCTGGTACCGGATCAGCAAACTGTCCAAGTCCCTGGCCAGCCTCGGGGTCAACGTGGTGGCGTCCAACTACACCTATGCCTGGGCGGAACTGGCGGACATGTTCGACCCGGACGACCCCATGGGCTCGGCGGCCGCCACGTACCTGCATCCGATCCTGAACCGGTCCACGGCCCACAAGCTGGCCGGGATGCGCACGATGATCGACGACTTCGACCTCGACGGGGTCATCCTGCACTCCGACCGGTCGTGCAAGCCCTACTCACTGGGCCAGATCGATGAGCGCGACCGGATCGTGGAACAGGCCGGGGTCCCCGCGCTGCTGCTGGAGGCCGACCACAACGACTCCCGGGTCTGGACCGACGAGCAGACGGCCGGGCGGATCGAGGCGTTCGTGGAGATGATGGAGGCCGCCCGGTGAGCCAGGTCGACGTCCACGTCGAGTCGGATTCGCCGATCGCCGCACTCGGCATCGACGCCGGATCCACGACCTGCAAGGCGGTGGCCGTCGACGCAGACGAGCAGATCGTCGCCTGGACCCTGGCCGACATGTCCCCGCGAGTCGAGGATCAGACCCGCGACACGCTGGCGGCATTCCGCGAGCAGGCCGGGATGACCGCGGACGTCCCGGTCTTCGCCACCGGCTACGGCCGCAAACTCGTGCCGGACGCAGACCGCGCGATCACCGAGATCACTTGCCACGCCCGCGGGGTGTTCGCCGACACCGGCACCGCCGGGACGCTGGTCGACATCGGCGGGCAGGACAGCAAGGTCATCCGGATCGGGCCCAACGGCTCGCCGGTGGATTTCGCGATGAACGACAAGTGCGCCGCCGGCACCGGACGGTTCCTGGAACACACCGCCGGGCGGCTGGGCGTGGCCCTCGACGACCTGGGTCCGACGGCGCTGGGCGCCCCGAGCGCGGTGAAGATCACCTCCACCTGCACGGTCTTCGCCGAGTCGGAGATCATCTCCCTGGTCGCGCACGGCGAACCGGTCGACCGGATCCTGCTCGGCCTGCACGCCGGTCTCGTGTCCCGCATCCTGGCCATGGTGCGCACGGTCGGCCTGGTGCCGCCGCTGCTGCTGTCCGGCGGAGTGGCGCGCAACTCAGCGATCGTGGCGCTGCTGGCCGAGCAGAGCGGACAGGAGGTCCAGATGCCCTCCCGGCCACAACTCATGGGCGCCTATGGTGCGGCGATCCTGGCCTGCGAACTGGCCGTCGCCGACCCGGCCGACGGGCCGGTCCCCCAGGTCAGCACCGGCGAGTGCGACGTGTGCGACGACGGGCCGGACG
>DAOMFH010000260.1:2297-3680 GCA_035429705.1 Actinomycetota bacterium | reverse complement strand
GGACCGCACAGCGGTTCGGCATCGACCGGCACATCCAGTTCGGCAGCAAGGTGGTCACGGCCGATTTCGATACGACCGGGGCTCGGTGGACCCTGACGCTGGCCGACGGGCGCACCCTCACCTGCGGCTTCTTGTTCGCCTGCACCGGCTACTACGACTACGAGCACGGTTACACCCCGGACATCCCCGGACTGGCCGACTTCGCCGGCACGCTCGTTCATCCACAGTTCTGGCCGCCGGACCTCGACCATCGGGACAAGGCCGTCGTCGTGATCGGTTCCGGGGCCACCGCGGTCACCCTGCTCCCCGCGATGGCGCCGGACGTCGCGCACATCACGATGCTGCAGCGCTCCCCCACCTGGATCGGCCCGCTGCCGACCACCGACCGCATCGCCGGGATCGCCCGGGCGGTACTGCCACCCCGCGCCGCGCACCGCGCGATCCGCGCCAAGAACATCGCGCTCAACACCGCCTTCTACCAGTTCAGCCGCCGCCATCCGAAGCGGGCCGGCAGGCTTCTCAACCGGCTGGCGGTCCGGGCCCTCGGCGACGAGCGTTTGGTCGCCGAACACTTCACCCCGAACTACAACGTGTGGGATCAACGCGTGTGCGTGGCCCCGGACGGGGACCTGTTCACAGCCATCCGGTCCGGTCGGGCGGAGGTGGTGACCGCGCGCATCGACCGCATCGTCCCCGAAGGTGTGCGACTGGTGGGGGGCGGGCTGCTGAACGCGGACATCATCGTGACCGCGACCGGGCTCGAACTGGTCCCGATCGGTGGGGTCGCGGTCAGCGTCGACGGACGGACGGTCTGCCTGCCCGACCAGTACGTCCTGCTGGGCGCGATGCTCACCGGCTTGCCGAACTTCGCCCTGACCGTCGGCTACGTCAATGCCTCCTGGACCCTGCGGGCCGACCTCACGGCCCGGCTGGTGTGCAAGATCCTGCACTGGATGGACGACCACGGCTACACCCAGGTGGAACCCCGCCCCCACACGGAGCCCCACGGCGAGCCTCTGCTCGACCTGACATCCGGCTACGTCCGGCGGGCTGCGGCGAGGCTGCCCCGGCAGGGCCGGCGGGCGCCCTGGCGCGTCCACCAGCACTATCCCCGGGACGCGGTCACCACGCTGCGCACGGACCTCGGCAGGTACCTACGCGGCATGCCCGGGACGCCGGACCGTTCCACGGGGTGAGGCGGGTCGACAGTGCGCCAGTTGAGCGGTTGCGGCCGGCGGCTTGCGAATGCGCCGTTGCGGGTTGATGCTCGCCATCCGCCCGGCTCCCCGGCGAACCACCGGTCCCGGGCGTCCGATCCCGAGGATGGTGCTCGCACCCGTGAGCCAACGCTGCACCCGTGAGCCAACGCTGCACCCGTGAGCC
>DAOMFH010000260.1:0-2197 GCA_035429705.1 Actinomycetota bacterium | reverse complement strand
CGCTGCACCCGTGAGCCAACGCTGCACCCGTGAGCCAACGCTGCACCCGTGAGCCAAAATCGGCCGGATTCCTGCTCACCGATGTCGCGATTGCTCACCGACGTTGCGATTGCTCACCGATACGCGGTCTCGATTCACCCGCCACCGAGCCATCCCGCTGTCGTGACAGACCGTCACCGGCAACCCCCGGGACTGCTGCTCGGTCCCCCTTCCCCGCGGCCTGCCAGGTTAGGCTGCCGCGCGTGGAACGTCGCGTTTGCCTGGTCACCGGCGCCTCGTCCGGAATCGGCCGTTCATGCGCCGACCGGCTCTCCGCCGCGGGGTGGACGGTGGTCGGGGCCAGTCGGCGCGGAACCGCCGGTGCGGCGTGGGAGCCGCGGATCATGGACGTCGATCAGGACGACTCGGTGGCCGCGGGAGTGGCCGCCGTGGTCGCTCGGCACGGCCGCCTCGACGCCGTGGTCACGGCTGCCGGCTACGGACTGTCCGGACCGGTGGAGACCACTGCGCTGGCCGATGCCCGCGCGCAGCTCGAAACCAACTTCTGGGGGACCGTGCGCGTGGTCCAGGAGGCACTGCCCAACATGCGGGCTTCTGGCGGGGGCCGGATCGTGATGATCGGTTCGCTGGCCGGCCTGGTCGCGTTGCCCTACCAGGCGTACTACTCGGCCAGCAAGTACGCCCTCGAAGGGTTCGGCGAGGCGCTGGCCTACGAGGTCTCACCCTTCGGCATCGAGGTCACCCTGGTGGAACCCGGGAACACTGCCACCGGCTTCACCGACGGCCGATTGCGTCGCGACCCGGAGGCGGACAACCCGTACGCCGTGGTCAACGACAAGGCCGTCGGTGTGATGGAGCACGACGAGCGCAACGGCATCCCGGCGGGCACAGTGGCGGCGGCCGTCGAGAAGGTTCTCACCGCCCGCACACCCCCGCGACGGGTCACGGTGGGCAACGCCGACGAGCGGCTCGGGACCTTCGCCAAGCGATTCCTGCCGCACCGAGTGTTCGAGCGCATGGCGCGGGGCCCTCTGGGGCTGTGACCGGGCGGGTCCGCACCCCAGCAGTAGTCCTGACCCGGCCAAGGGATGGCCCACCGCGATACCCTCGAAGCAGCGCCGCTGGAGGTGCGACATGGCTGCCGGAGCCTCGATCGTTGACCACCGCGGCTTGCAGGTGCTCATTGACGTACTGCACAGCCGTGGGTACCGGGTGCTGGGTCCAACCGCGCATGACGGGGCTATCTCGATGGCCGAGATCACAGATCTCGAAGACCTGCCCGTCGGGGTCGGTGACGTCCAGCAACCCGGGAGCTATCGGGTGCGCGACCGTGACGATGCGGCGCTGTTCGGGTACGCCACCCCGGTGCAGTCGGCCAAGCCGGTCCTCTTCCCGGCCGAAGAACTGATCTGGCGGGGCCGGCGCGAGCGCGACGGATTCACGATCGAGCCCACCGGGCCGGAGCCTGACCCGGTGGCGCTGTTGGGCGTGCGCTCCTGCGACCTGGCCGCCATCGGAATCCATGACGCGGTGCTGGCCGACCGGCAGGCCGCAGACCCCCGCTACACGGCCCGGCGGGCAGCGACCTTCATCGTGGCGGGGACATGCGCGTTCCCCGCGGGCACCTGCTTCTGCGCGTCCATGGGCACCGGACCCCGGCCGTCCGGCGGCTACGACCTGCGCCTGACCGAACTGCTGCAGGACGGCGACCACCGTTTCCTGGTCGAGGCCGGCACGGCCGCCGGCGAACAGGTACTCACTGAACTTCCCGGCACCGCAGCCACCGCGCAGGACTTCACCGCGGCCGACCAGGTGGTTGCCGATGCGTCGGCGCGAATGGGCCGCGACCTGGACCCCGACGGCCTGCCGGATCTGCTCTACGCAAGTGCGCAGAGCCCGCGCTGGGACGCGGTCGCCCAGCGGTGCCTGGCCTGCACCAACTGCACCATGGTCTGCCCCACCTGCTTCTGCACCTCGGTCGAGGATGTCAGCGACCTGACCGGGGACGTCGACGAGCGACACCGGGTGTGGGACTCCTGCTTCTCCGCCGAGTACTCCCACGTGCACGGCGGGGCGGTGCGGTCGTCGACCGCTGCCCGCTACCGGCAGTGGCTGACACACAAGTTCGGCGCATGGACCGAGCAGTTCGGCATGTCCGGCTGTGTCGGCTGCGGCCGCTGCATCACGTGGTGCCCGG
>DAOMFH010000259.1:0-3687 GCA_035429705.1 Actinomycetota bacterium | reverse complement strand
GTTCTTCACCTTTGATGACGCGTTGCTCGATCGATTCGATACGTGCTGCGCCGTGATGCGGGTAGACAACCGTGTCACCGACGGAAAATGCCATGAGTGGAGGTGCCCCTTTCCGTGGGCTCCATCGTAACACGGCGTGTTCGTGCGGTAAGCCGTCCGTAAATGCCAGTCTACTGGCCGGAGAACGGCACCGGCGACCCGCGCGCCGGTCACCTTTGATCCCCTTCGGTGCCCCCGGTAGAGTGCGCACAGCATCGTTGCCCGGGAGGTAACTCGTGTCCATCGTCCGTCGCCGTCTGACCGCGGCAGCAGCCGCTGCCGTACTCATCCCCTCGCTGGCCGGGTGCTACTCCGGTTTCGGCGCCCAGACGTCACAGCAAGCCAACCAGGCGGTCGGCAACGGCGTGAACCTCACCACCGGTGATATCGAGATCCGCGGCGCCACCTGGGTCCGCAGTATCACCAATCCCGCGGAGGCCACCCTCGTGGCCACTTTCATCAACAGCGGGGGGGTGGTGGACAAACTGGTGAAGGTGGATGTCGCACCGCCATCGCAGATGGGGATCACCGCCGGCGCTGTCGAGGTGCCCACCGCCGGATCGGTCCGCACCGGCTACTGGAGCCCGAACTTCGTCAACGCATTCCAGTTGCAGGCCTTCCCATCGACGTTCGTGTCGACGACGTTCACGTTCCAGAACGCCGGGACCGTGACCGGAGACGTGCTGACCGTGCCGAACACCGGGCAGTACGCGGGCATCCCGGTGACGTTCCTCGAGCAGAAGCAACTGCAGAAGTTCGTCGCCAAGGTGACCGGCACCAACCCCTCGGACAGCACCACGACCGAGAAGGTCGCCAAGGCGAAGCAGAAGAAGCAGGCGCGCTCCGGCCAGTGACGGCGAGGCGTCAGACCTCCAGTTTGTAGCCGAGTCCACGCACCGTCACCAGCGTCTTGGGCTCGGCCGGATTCGGCTCCACCTTGGAGCGCAGCCGCTTCACATGCACGTCCAGGGTCTTGGTGTCCCCGACGTAGTCTGACCCCCAGACCCGGTCGATCAGCTGCCCGCGGGTGAGCACCCGGCCGGCATTGCGCATGAGGATCTCCAGCAGTTCGAACTCCTTGAGCGGGAGTTTGACCTGCTGGCCGTCGACGGTTACGACATGGCGGTCCACGTCCATCACGATGCTGCCGACCACCAGGGTGCTGTCGCTGGTGGTGCTCACCTCGGGGACCCGGCGGCGCAGCACGGCCCGGATGCGGGCCACGAGTTCGCGCGAGGAGAACGGTTTGGTCACGTAGTCGTCGGCCCCCAGTTCGAGGCCCACGACCTTGTCGATCTCGGAGTCCTTGGCGGTGACCATGATTATGGGCACCTGGGACGTGCGGCGGATCGTGCTGCAGACCTCCGTGCCGGACATGCCGGGCAGCATGATGTCCAGCAGGACGAGATCGGCGCCGTGCTGCTCGAACACCTCGACCGCCGCCAGGCCGTCGTTGGCCACCTGGACGTCGAAACCCTCCTTGCGAAGCATGAAGGACAGTGCGTCGCTGAAGGACGGCTCGTCCTCCACCACCAGGATCCTGCTCATGTGCGGGTCTCCTCCTCTGCGGCTGTGGGCGCCATTGCTTCGTCCTCGGGCGGATACGGGGGTAGGCGCAGGGTGAAGGTGCTGCCCTCCCCTAGCACGCTCCACAGCCGCACCTCCCCGGCATGGTTCTCGGCGACGTGCTTGACGATGGCCAGGCCCAGCCCAGTGCCACCGGTGACCCGGGTGCGCGCCTGGTCGACGCGGTAGAAGCGTTCGAAGACCCGCTGCTGCTCGCTCTCCGCGATGCCCATCCCCTGATCTGTGACGCTGATCTCCACCACTGCGTCCGCCAGGCGACTGGCCACCGCCACCCGCGTTCCCCGCGGGCTGTAGGTGATCGCGTTCGTCAGCAGGTTGCGCAAGGCAGTCACAAGGTGGCCCTCCACGCCCAGCACCATCAGTCCGGGAGTCCCGCCCACCACGATCTCGATCTGCGAGTTCTGCGCCAGCAGACGGGCGGTGTCCACCGCTTCGGTCACCAGGGCGTCGACGTCCACCGGTTGGGCATCCTTGAGCGGGTCCGCTCCCTGCAGCCGGCTCAGATCGATCAGGTCCCCGACCAGCGCGCTCAAGCGGGCGGCCTCCGCCTCCATCCGTCCAGCGAAGTGCCGCACCGCCTCCGGCTCGTCCGCGGAGCTCAGGACCGCCTCGGCCAGCAGGCTCAAAGCACCGATCGGGGTCTTGAGTTCGTGGCTGACGTTCGCCACGAAATCCCGCCGCACAGCGTCCACCCGGGTGGCCTCGGACAGGTCGTCGGCAAGCACCAGCACGGTGTCCGGACTCAGGGGCGCCACCCGCAGCCGCAGGGAGATCAGTCCCTTGCCCAGCGGGGGCCGGCGCACGCTGAGATCGTGTTCCCGGATTATGCCGTCGCGCTGCACGTCCGCGACCATCGACGAGACTTCCGGGATCGCGACACGGCCGTTCTGCACGAGGACCAACGCGAGCGCCTGATCGCTGACCCGCACCGGGGTGCCGGACGAGTCGACGACGATCGATGCTCCCGGCAACGCCGACAGGATCCGCTCGGTCTCGGCGTGCGTGGCCGCCTCCCCGCCACCACCGGGGGCCGTCTCCGCGATCGGATGGCGCGACCGACGGCCTGCGAGCACCCCGATCAGCAGACCGAGCACCGCGGCGAGGAGTACCCACACGAAGGTCACACTGTGAGGATACGGACGGCGGCCCCACAACGGCAGCAGACGTAGCCGCAGACGTCACCCGCTGTTCGCCGGAGGTTCCGGAGGCGGTCGCTGCCCGGGGCGACCATCCGCATACAGTTGAAGCGATATGCGTCGCGCCAAGCACTCCCCACCGCCGCCCATCGACGGGCGACTGGTCGAGATGGCCCAACGGGCCGGTGAGGCCATGGACCAGGCGACCAAGGCCCTGCTGGACGCCGATCTGGCGTTGGCCGAGGCCGTCATCGCCGGCGACGCGGAACTGGACGAGGCGGCGGCACTGGTGGAGGAACAGGTCTTCAGCCTGATCTCGCGGGAACACCCCCGTGATGGGGATCTGCGCGCGCTGCTGGCCGGTGTGCGCATCTCCGGACTGCTCGAGCGGATGGGGGACCTGGCCGTGCACGTGGCCAAGGCGGCCCGCCTGCGCTACCCGAGATCTGCGGTTCCGGTGGAATTGCGCTCGGTGATAGTGGACATGGGTGCCGTGGCGCACAAGATGGTCGAGGAGACCGCTGGGGCCCTGTCGAAGCGCGATGCCGAGGCGTCCACGCGACTGCAGGCTATGGACCGGGAGATGGACCGCCTGCACCGGGAGATGTTCACGATCGTGCTCTCGCCGGCCTGGCCGCACGGGACCGAAGCGGCCGTCGACATCACGCTGATCAGCCGCTTCTACGAGCGCTTCGCCGACCACGCTGTGACGATCAGCAAGCGCGTGGCCCATGTTGTGACCGGCGAGCCATACGTGAGCCGTCACTACTCGCAGCCCGATCTGCTGCCCCCGACGACCTGAGGCGGCCATCGCCGGAGATGACCCGTCGCCACCTGTTCGGGAATCGCTGATCAATGCTGCTCTGCGCGAAACGGGGCTGGCGGTGCGGGATGTGGTTCCCCAGATCTTGCTGCATGGCTGTTG
>DAOMFH010000258.1:0-3718 GCA_035429705.1 Actinomycetota bacterium | reverse complement strand
CCACCCACGGCGGGCGCTTGTTGAACTCGATCGTGCGCCCGTCCACGTGACTGGCGATCATGCCGTGGTCCACGGCGACGGCCAGCGGCGCGGCTGCGTCCCACTCCCAGAACCCGCCCTCGTTGACGTAGGCGTCGACCCGGCCGGCGAGAATCTCGCCGACCTTGGCCCCGGCCGAGCCCACGTAGACGAGTTCCACGCCGTGCTCGGTCACCCCGTCGCCGGCCAGCCGAGCGGCGATCTCGTCGGCCCGGGCGATGAAGTTCTCCGGTGGGCGCGACCGGGACACGACCACCCGCAGCGGACGCTCGGCCAGCGGCTGCACCGCGGCATCGAACGGGTCGCCGGTGACGAACACGGCTTCCTGTGCGGGCAGGCTGAACGCCGCGGCCGTGAAGCCGCTGCCGGGGGCCGTGCGCTGCCACAGGGCGATCTGCACCGCCCAGTCGCTGCGGCCCTGGCTGTACTCACTGGTCCCGTCCAGCGGGTCGATGATCCAGACCCGGTCGGCCGCGTCCCGCTCGTGGGAGTCCTTGGCCTCCTCGGACAGCACCGCGTCCGCCGGCCGCACCAGCTGCAGCCGCTCGGCGAGGAACGCCTGGGAGGCCGCGTCCGCAGCGTCCTTGAGCTGCTTGCGGCGCGCCTTGTCGCCGGCGTCCACCGGGCCGAAGCCGGTCCGCAGGTCCAGCAGCAACCGGCCGGCGGCCAGCGCGAGGTCCTTGGCCAGCGTGGCATCGCTGAGCGGTTGGGTCATGGGGCTCTCCTCTATCTGTTGAACCGGGACTGGGTGGCGTCCAGGCCGTGGCCCAATAGGTACTCCACTGAGTCTGCGGCCTCGGCCACGAGTATCCCGGCCTCCGCGCGCTCGGGGCCGCGGAAGTCGGACAGCACCCAGTCCGCCGGGTCCTGCCGGCCGGGTGGCCGCCCCACTCCGCAGCGCACCCGGTAGAAATCTCCGTGGCCCAGCGACTTGCGGATGCTGCGCAGACCGTTGTGCCCGTTGTCCCCGCCGCCGAACTTGATCCGCAACGACCCCAGCGGAATGTCCAGTTCGTCGTGGATGACGACCAGGTGCTCGGCCTTGGTGAAGTCCAGCGCGGCCTTGACCGGACCGCCACTCTCGTTCATGTAGGTGCGCGACTTGAGCAGCATCACGCGGCAGTGCTGCGCGGTTCCGGTGTACAGGTGGCCCTCGGCGGCGTCGGCGTGCGCGCGCCGGTGGCGGGCGAACTGCCAGCCGTGGCGCGCAGCCAACTCCTCGACCACCACGTAGCCGATGTTGTGCCTGGTGCGCTCGTAGCGCGGACCGGGATTGCCGAGTCCTACGACCAGCCAGGTGGCGGTCACTCCTCGGACGACTCCTCGGCCGCGCCCTCGCCACCTTCGGCCTCGGCCTCGGCGGCAGCCTCTGCGGCGTCCTCCGCGGCGGCAGCCGCAGCAGCGGCCTCGGCCTGCGCCTTCATCTCGGCCTCGAGCTGGACCACGGCCTCGTCGACGACGGTCTGCGGGTCCGCACCCTCGGCCAGCAGGGTGGTGACGATGTCGGCCAGGGCGATCGGGTCCATCTCGTGTTCGATCGCGGCCTCCTCGGCGCGGGCGACGGCCTCGGCCTCGATCTGCCGGGCCTTCAGTGCAGCCCGGTCCAGGGCGACCAGGTCCAGGTGCTTGAGCAGACCCTTCACCGGGTCGCGCTGAACGTCGCGCGGGGCGGTCGGGATCACATCGTCGTCCAGCGCGATCTCGAGGATGACCCTCGGCTGCTTGAGCGCCTGGGTCAGATCGTGGTCGTCGAGGCTGACGTGCCGCGGGGCCTCGCCATCGCCGTACAGGACCGCCGGGACCTGCCCTTCGCGGCGCAGGCGGCGTGCCGCACCCTTGCCGAAATCGGTGCGTGCCTGCGCGGAAAGTCGGACCTCTGCCATTTCGGATCTCCCGGTTGTGGAACGTGCGGACTACCGGGAAGGGCTCGTCGATAACGGGGCCGTGCGGCCACCCTCGCCGGGTCTCGCTTCAGTGTACGCACCCGACCGCGTGCGGCACACACGTGGGCGGCCGGCTCACGTTCGCTCAACGCGCCTTGGTGCGGCGCCCGGATCACTCCGGGAACAGGCTGGTGACCGATCCGTCCCGGAAGACCTCGGTGATCGCCCGGGCGATCATCGGTGCGATGGGCAGGACCGTCAGCTTGTCGGACCGGCGCTCACTGGGGATGGGCAGGGTGTCGGTCACGATGACCTCGGAGATCCGCGAGTTCTTCAGCCTCTCGGTCGCCGGGTCGCTGAGCACCCCGTGGGTCGCGGTGACCACGACCTCCGCAGCGCCCTGCTCGAACAGCGTCTCGGCGGCCTTCGTGATGGTGCCCCCGGTGTCGACCATGTCGTCGACCACCACGCACACCCGGTCCTTCACGTCGCCGACCACTTCGAGCACGGACACCTGGTTGGGCACATTGGGGTCGCGCCGCTTGTGGATGATGGCCAGCGGCGAGCCGAGCACGTCGGTCCAGCGCTCGGCGACCCGCACCCGGCCGGCGTCCGGGGAGACGATCGTCAACCGGGCCTGGTCGACGTTCTTCTTCACGTAGTCGGCCAGGATCGGCAGTGCGAACAGATGGTCGACCGGCCCGTCGAAGAAGCCCTGGATCTGGGAGGTGTGCAAGTCGACGGACATCATCCGGTCGGCCCCGGCGGTGGCGAACAGGTTAGCGATCAGCCGGGCGGTGATGGGTTCGCGGCCACGGTGCTTCTTGTCCTGCCGGGCATAACCGTAGAAGGGCGCGATGACGGTGATGCGCTTCGCCGACGCCCGCTTGAGCGCGTCGACCATGATCAACTGTTCCATGATCGACTTGTTCAACGGTTCTGCATGAGACTGCAGGACGAAGGCGTCGCAGCCGCGCACGCTCTCCTCGAACCGCACGAAGATCTCGCCGTTGGCGAAGTCGAAGATCTTCGCGGGAGAGACGTCCGAGCCCAGTTCCCGGGCGATCTCCTCGGCCAGTTCCGGATGTGACCTCCCCGAGAACAGCATCATCTTCTTCTGCGGGGTGAGCGATAGGAACATGCGGGCGGCCCCTCGGGGATGTCCTGACAAGAACACCCTCAGCGTAACCACCCGGGTCCGGGGCCCGATCGCGAAGGTCAGGTTTGGTCGTGGGAACCGGCTTGTCCGGCAGCCATGGCCGACGGCGAGCGTCAGGTTTGGTCGTGGGAACCGGCTTGTCCGGCAGCCATGGCCGACGGCGAGCGTCAGGTTTCGTCGTGGGAACCGGCCTGTCCGGCAGCCATGGCCGACGGCGAGCCCGGGCGTTTGGCCGCGACCCAGCCCGGGAGATTGCGCTGCCGGGCCCGGCCCAGCGCGAGTTCGCCGGCGCCCACATCGCCGGTGATGACCGACCCGGCGGCTGTGTAGGCGCCGTCGCCGATCGTCACCGGTGCGACCAGCATGGTGTCCGAGCCGATCCGCGCGTGCCGGCCGATCACGGTCCGGTGCTTGGCCACGCCGTCGTAGTTGACGAACACGGTGGCGGCCCCGATATTGGTGCCCTCGCCGATCTCGGCATCTCCCACGTAGGACAGGTGCGGGACCTTCGCGCCCCGGCCCACCTCGGAGTTCTTGATCTCCACAAACGCCCCGGCCTTGCTGGCGGCCAGCAGCCGGGCGCCCGGGCGCAGGTACGTGAACGGCCCGACGGTCGCCCCCGGGCCGATCTCCGCGG
>DAOMFH010000257.1:0-3736 GCA_035429705.1 Actinomycetota bacterium | reverse complement strand
GGGAGTTGATCTTGCAGGACCCCCAACGACGCGCCAGTCGCGGGCGGCTCGGGCGTCAACCCCCAACGACGCGCCGGTCGCGGGTGGCTCGGACAGCTGGCTCGCCCCCGACGCGCCGGTCGCGGCTCAAGTTGGGTGATCGCCGCGACGACCCCGGCAATCCGGTAGCTGCCCGGCGTCCGGTCAAGCGTGCGGCAGGATTCCCCCATGAGTGCCTTGGCCGTCACGGCTGATGAGGAGAAGTTGCGCGGGCTGCGCCGGATGAAACTGGTCGCCGTCGGCGCGCTGCTCGCGGCGGCGGTCATCTACGTGATCGCCTTCGTACTCGCGCGTGAGGGCGTCGGCTGGGCCGGGTACGTGCGGGCCGCTGCGGAGGCCGGGATGGTCGGTGGGCTGGCCGACTGGTTCGCGGTGACGGCGCTTTTCCGGCGACCGATGGGCCTGCCGATCCCGCACACCGCGATCATCCCGACCCGCAAGGACGCCATCGGACGCAATCTCGGCACCTTCGTCGGGACCAACTTCCTGGCCGAGGATGCGGTGCGCCCCCGCATCCGGGCGCTTGACGTGGGCTCGCGGATCGGGGGGTGGCTCAGCGAGTACGACAATGCCCGGCGGGTCTCCGCGGAGATCGCGGTGGGGATCAAGGCGGGCATCGGGCTGCTGGACGACGAGCAGGTCCGCACCGCGGTCAGCGACTTCCTGCGCCGCCGGGCCGAGGAGTTCCCGATCGCCGAGCCCGCCGGCAATCTGCTGGGGGAGGTCGTGGCCGACCGGGCCCACGTTCCGCTGATCGACCTGATCGCCGGTTCGCTGCACGACTGGCTGGTCGAGAACCGGGTGCGCGTGGTGGATGTCGTCGAGCGGCAGGCCCCCGGCTGGTCGCCGAAGTGGGCCGACGACATGGTCGCCGGAAAGGTTCATCGCGAGGCCGTCCGGTTCGCCCAGGATGTGCGGCGCGATCCGCACCATCCGCTGCGCAAGTCGATCGACGAAGCGCTGCTCAAACTGTCGAACGACCTGCGCTTCGACGCAGACATGAAGTTCCGCGCCGAGCAGGCGAAACTGCGGATCCTGGACCACCCCGAGGTTGCGCGCACGCTGCAGAGGACCGGCAGTGTGGCCAAGGAGATGCTGCTTCGGGCTGTGGACGACCCCACCTCCGATCTGCGTGTGCGGATCGTGGAGTCTTTGGTGTCGATCGGCCGCAGCCTGGTCGATGACGCCGATGTGCGCGCCCGCGTCAACACCTGGGTGGAGGACGCCGTGGTGCACGTGGTGCGCAACAACGAGGACGAGATCACCGCGCTGATCACCGAGACGGTGGACCGCTGGGACGCCCAGGAGACCTCCCGCAAGATCGAGATCCAGGTGGGACGTGACCTGCAGTTCATCCGGCTGAACGGAACCCTGGTGGGGTCCCTGGCCGGCCTGGCGATCTACACGGTCAGCCACCTGATCCTGGTGTGAGAACTTGACGCGACGCGGGAATTCGGGGGACGTTCGGAACGTCCGTTGTTCGCTCCGACTCCCCGGGAGGTTCCCCGATGCATCAGCGTCTCGACTACCGGAGCGCTTCCCCCGAGGCGCTTCAAGCCATGCTGCACCTGGAACGCCAGATTCACCGTTCCGGGTTGGACGAGTCGCTGCTCGAACTGGTCAGGTCACGCGCCTCGCAACTCAACGGCTGCGCCTGGTGCCTGGACATGCACACCAAGGACGCCCGGGCACGCGGCGAGACCGAACAGCGCCTCTATCTGCTGCCGGCCTGGCGGGACGCCCCCTGCTACACCGACCGCGAGCGGGCCGCCCTGGCCTGGACCGAGGCGCTCACCCTGGTTGCCAGCAGGCAGGACGTGTCTGATGAGGTGTATGCCGAGGCGCGCGAACACTTCGACGAGAAGGAACTTGTCGATCTGACGATGGCGGTCATCGCCATCAACGGCTGGAACCGGCTCAATGTCGCTTTCCGGACCAAGGTCGGCGACTACGTCAGCCCGCACGGGCAGGCGCACTGAAGCGGGCGTCGGCGTCGTGGGGTGAGCCAGCCGGCCACGACGAACTCCGGGCAGTGGCCCGCGGCAGGTGCCGGCGTCGCGGGGTGAGCCAGCCGGCCACGACGAACTCCGGGCAGTGGCCCGCGGCAGGTGCCGGCGTCGCGGGGTGAGCCGGTCAGACCCCCAGCACGTCGGCGGCCTCTGCTGAACTGTCGCGCAGGAAGTTGCGGGTGCGCTCGGCCTCGTCGGTCTCGCCTATCGCCTGCGCGGCCAGCGACAGTTCGTGCAGACATTCCAGGAAGCCCCGGTTGGGCACGTGTGACCAGGGGATGGGCCCGTGGCCCTTCCACCCCGCGCGGCGCAGCGCATCCAGCCCCCGGTGGTAGCCGACCCGGGCGAACGCGTACGACTCGATGGTGCGTCCGTGTTCCCGGGCGTGACGGGCCAGGCCCGCCCAGGCCAGGCTCGACGCCGGGAAGCGGGTGGCGGCGGTCTCGGGGTCCACGCCCGCGCTGACTGCTGCTGCGGCGGGATCCTCGGGCAGCAGGGTGGGGTCGGGCTGAATGCTCAGGTTCACCTGCCCAGGGTGCCAGACCAGTTCCGGCGGGCCCGCGCCCGTGGGCTTTGTCGCAGGCGCGGGATAGCGTGGGGGTATCACCTGGACGGAGTTTGAGGAGATTCCATGCCTGCTGCACCGCTGAACGAATCGTCGGTCCGGACCGGACTGTGGGAGGAACTGCCGGTCACCAAGGAGGCCACCACCTCCCGGGTGGTGATCAACAACGAGTTGCTGCGGGTCGTGATGTTCGCGATGGACGCCGAGCAGGAACTCACCGACCACTCCTCCGCGCGGGCCGTGACAGTGCACATGCTCGAGGGGGAACTGCGGTTCACCGTGGGCAGCACCCAGCACGCGATGAAGACCGGTGATGTGATCTATCTGGCGCCCGGCGAGCGGCACGCGGTGATCGCGGACACGCCATGCCGGTTCGCGCTGGTGATGGTCGACGTCGAGCGGGCCGGTCAGTAGCCGGGCGCTGTCTCGGGCAGTTCCACGGCAGTTTCAGTGCGCCAGGGCCGAGCGGTGCCCTCCCGCATCGATGCGGCGGCGGTGGCGTTGAGCCTCGAAGACCGCTGCTACCAGCCAGAGCTGGCCGATGGCGATCCAGGTTCGCTGGGCCAGGCCCTCGGGGAACAGCAGGATTCCACTGAAAGTCATCGCGAACACCACCGCGGCGACCAGCCCGGGTACACCCACGAGGCTGTGGCGGCCGCGGGTGAGGGCGACGATCCCAAGAGTCACCATGGCCGCCATCGTCGCCAAGGCGTAGCCGATCACCCCTGCGCTGTGCACGGTCTCGGCGGCCGTGTGCTCGACGGTGTGGGTGCAGAACCGGGCCCGGGGCGGACAGGGGACCTTGAACGCCGCCACCGCGACCAGGGCTGCCCCGGCCAGGAAGAGCAGGACGGCGACCGTGCGGTTGATGTCCCAGAAGACCCGGCCGCCAACCCACTGGGCCAGTGCCACCAGCAGGATCGCCACGGTCGTGAGCCAGACGAGTCGACTGCCCTGCGCGGCGAGCAGGCTCACGTGGTAGCGGTAGTGCTGGTAGCCGGGGTTGGCCAGGCCGGCCACGAAGATCAGCGCCCAGAAGCCCGCGAACAGCGCCACCACCGCCTTCATGGAGCAATTGTTGCCTCAAGTGCATTGACGGGCCAGGGGTGGGGTCGTCGCCTCA
>DAOMFH010000256.1:0-3748 GCA_035429705.1 Actinomycetota bacterium | reverse complement strand
CCACACGGTTCTTCGGATTCGAGGTGGGTAGTCCCGGCTGCTCGGTGTCCGGCGGCGAGCCTCGCGGAGGGGGTGCTCCTGCACAGGTCTGTGTGTTCTGGGGTGCTGTGGTCGGGCTTGATCCGTTGTCGGGGTCGGGTGGGTCGCAGGCTGTGGTCGGGCAGGATCCGTGGTCGGGGTCGGGGTCGGGGTGGTCGCGACTGTTGCATCGTTGGGGGTTTCCCTTGATCAACATCCCCAACCGCGCAACACTCGTGCCCCAACCGACAACCGCGCAACACTCGCGTGGGTGCGAACCCGCCGGCCCAACTCGGCGTCGCCCTCTTGGGCCGCAGGCTGGGGTCGGGGTGGTCGCGACTGTTGCATCGTTGGGGGTTTCCCTTGATCAACATCCCCAACCGCGCAACACTCGTGCCCCAACCGACAACCGCGCAACACTCGCGTGGGTGCGAACCAAGCGGGCCTCGCCCACGAGGAGGCGCGGCCGGTTTGCAGGTCGCGACTGAACCGCCTACGGCGAGACGTTCAGACCCGAAACCACCCGCCGGCCCAACTCGGCGTCGCCCTCGATTCCGGCACTGTCCGGATCGCCGCCTCGGCCAGAGGCCAGCCGCAGGAACTCCAACGGGGCAAGCGTCACGGTGACCGCCGCCTGGCCGGGCTCGACGACCCCGCCGCGGCCGTCCTCCCCGACGCCGACCCAGGCGTCGATCCAATCAGGGACCACGAAGTGCAGGACGTCGCCCGGCTGGGCGCCCGCTCGCTTGACCCACACGAAGCCCAGAGCGTCCGCCATCAACCCGGCCGTGACTCGGGCGGCCTCGGCCAACTCCGGCGGTGGCATGTGAAGGGCATCGCGGATATCGAGATCGTGCAGGAAGATGTCGAAACAGCGCATCCGCAGCAGTCGCCCAAAGGAGCGTTCGATCCCGCCGACGGCCACAACCCGGCGCTCGGAGTCCTGCGGACCGGTGGTGAGTTGTTCAGTCCTGGTCACCGCGACCTGGGCGAGTTCGGTCCGCAGTTGCACCGGCGTCCACCCCCGCCGGTAGTCGACACCGATCTCGGTGTACCGGGAGAACAGGTCGTTGGCGTGGGGCAGCGCGTCCCAGTCCGGCTCGTGCGCTGGCAGTGGCTGCCCGCTCAACTCCGCTTCCAGGGCCGCCACGTGCGCGACGATGTCGGCGACCGTCCAGCCGGGCAGCAGCGAGTCGCGGGCGAAGTCCGCATCTGGCACCTGGGCGACTGTGCGCTGGAAGGATTCCATGGCCTGTTCCCAGGCCGTCACGAGGGGATTCATACCGGCAATCTAAACGCCGGAAGGGCTGCTGGCGCCCCCTGTCAGTAGCCTGTGGCAATGACCCGTGTCGCCGCTGTGCAGTTGAACCTCTCCGATGAGGAGGATCCGGCGGCCCGTAGGCACCGGGTTCGCGAGGTGGTGGCCGGGGTCGACGCCGACCTGATCCTGCTGCCGGAACTCTGGGAGATCGGCCCTTTCGCAGTTGCCGAGAACCTCGACCATGCGGTGCCGATGGACAGTTGGGTGCGTCACATGTCCGGCCTGGCACCCGGACGCACGCTGCACGCCGGCTCCTTCTTGGAGCGCGACGGCGACGACCTCTACAACACATCGGTGGTCTTCGGCCCCGACGGTGACGTGCAGGCCACCTACCGGAAGATCCATTTGTTCGGTTTCGACACCGGTGAGGCCGTCACTCTGTCGGCGGGCACGCACTTGGTCACCCTGCAGACGCCGCTGGGCACGACCGGACTGGCCACCTGCTACGACCTGCGCTTCCCCGAGATGTTCCGCTCGCTGACCGATGCCGGGGCCACCGCCGTGCTCATCCCCACCGGATGGCCGCAGGCACGCATCGCGCACTGGAACCTGCTGACCGCGGCGCGGGCCACCGAGAACCAGGTGTGGCTCATCGGGGCGAACTCGACCGGAATGAGCAACGGCACCGCGATGGGTGGCTGCAGCGTCGTGGTCGACCCGTGGGGACAGGTGGTCGCGGACCGCGGGGAGCCGGGGGTGATGCTCGTCGACATCGACCCGGCCGAACCGGCCCGGGTTCGTGCCCAGTTCCCCGTGCTGCGCGATCGGCGGCTCTGAACAGTCGGCTCAGGCGAACAGCACCGCGCCGGCCCACAGCACGAACGCCAGGAAACAGGATCCGAACTCGATGAGCACCGACCACCCCACGGACTTCATAGCCTGCATCGTGGTCGGCCACGCCCCTTTGAAGGTCTGCAGCCGGTAGGCCTCCGCCGCGAAGATTCCGGCGACGAATCCCACCACGATGCCGACCACCGGGATGAGGAAGAAGCCGGCGATGGCGGCGATCCCGCCGACCAGGAGCGCCCAGCTCGGCACGCCACTGGCTTTCAACTGCTTGCCGGGTACGAGGTACTTCAGCAGTTGCCCGCCAGCGATGAGCGCGAGCGCCCCGATGGCCACGGCCCACGCGGTGGTGCCACCTGTCAGGAAGGCCCACACCAGGATCGCGGCGGCCACCAGCAGGGCACCCGGCAGGATCGGGATGATCGTGCCGAACAGACCCACCAGGATCGCCAGTCCCACCAGAAGGTTGGTCATGGCCCAGTCTCGCAGGGGGAACGCCAGTGGCAGGCTGTCACCGGCTGTTGAGCGCTTCGAAACTGGTCAATACCTGCTCCACGCCGCGCAGGGACTTGTCCCGGTCCAGCTCCTCGGAGCCCTCCCCGACCATCCGGAGGCCCTCGATCCCCTGACGGAGCAGCCGCCTGGCCACCGGATCCTCGATCTCGGCCAGACGCGGCTGCAACTCGGCGGCCACCTCCTGCAGGTGCCTGCCCATCGCTTTCATCTTCGCGAACTGGAGTTTGTTGGCCATCTGCTGCAGTTCGGCCATCTCGGCCGCGGCGTTGCCCAGATCCGTCTGCAACTGGAATATCCGCTGCTCGTCGGTGGCCTGCGTCGCGAAGGTGGGAGCCGTGTAGTCGGCGTATGCGTCACTGGTGAAGGTGTTCTGGTACATCGCGTAACCGCCGGCGAGCGCGGCCAGTACAGCGACCAGCAGCAGGGCGGCACGACGACTCACCGAACCATCATCCCCGTAGCGGTGCGCCGCGAAACCGTCAGAGCCAGATACCCGCGAACAGCATGGCGGCGATGACCGCCCCCCAGCCCAGCACGATCAGGACGTCCCAGCCGTCGGCTGCCAGCCTGCCGGCCATGCGCTGCGGCCACCCGGAGCCGTGGGCGGCGGCCAGCCGGTTGGTTCCGGCCACGGTCGCCAGCACCGACGCCGCGCACACGGTGCAGAAGGGGCACAGCGACCCGATCGAGTACGCGACCTCGTACATGTACCAGGTGAGGAACAGCGCGAAGAACACCGACAGTCCGAGCATCGCGTTGTGGAAGCCCGCGGCCAGCCGTCCGTTCGTCGCCACGACCGCTCCAGCAGTGCCCAGGATCGCGAACATGATCACGCCGAGCAGCGCGTTGGGCGGGCCGAGGACGCTCGACTGCCATGCCAGGAGCACCGGCGTGCAGCCGACGCTGGAACTGATGTCGCAGAAGGACCCCGCGGCGGGGTCCTTCAGAAGGCTGATCTTGTCCACCACGGTGATCGAGCCGGAGACGATGCCGATCGCCCCGGCTCCCATGACCAGCCAACCCCACCTACGGGTTTCGCGCTGGCTGGGTGTTGTGGTGGGAGCCGGCAGGAGTTCTTCGGTGGCGCTCATACACCCATGATCGGTT
>DAOMFH010000255.1:0-3769 GCA_035429705.1 Actinomycetota bacterium | reverse complement strand
TTGGGCATCCGGCGAGCTGAGCAACTTCACCAGGATTCCGCCGAAGCCGCACGCGGCCACGGTGCCGACCGCGTATTCGGCGGTGGACATGCCGTCCTCGGATGCCAGGCGCTGGATCACAGCCTCCATTGACTACCTCCTCATTGGGTTGCTCCGCCCCGATCGGGGTGGCTCATCCACCATGACCCGGGCAGCCGTCGTGCGGGGGCCCGCGTGCGGATCTGGGGAAAGCCGAGCGGTTCTTCCACAGGCCGGGCATGCAACCGGCCCGCCACGCGGGTTCAGAACAGGGACCGGAGCAGGGAACCTACGATCGGCACGACCGCGAGCAGCATGAACGCGGGCAGGAAGCACACGCCCAGTGGGGCCACCGCCTTGACCCCGACCGCCCGGGCCCGCCGCTCCAGTTCGGCCGCGCGGTCATGGCGCATCTGCTCGGCACAGGACACCAGTGACGACGTGAGAGCGGCGCCCGACTCCACCGCGCGCAGCAGCACCCGGCCCACCGGGGCCAGTTCGGGCTCTGCGACCAGTTCCGCGAAGACCTCCTCGTGGGGTGATCCCAGTGCGTGCCGGCCGACACACCGGCGCAACACCCCTGCCACGGGATCCCCGAAGGCGTCGGCGACCACGGGCATCGCCGACCAGAGCGGGGCACCCGCGGCCAGGCAGGAGGCCAGGCAGTCGATCGCCTCGGGGGCCTGCCGGGCCAGTTCCTCCCGCCGGGCCCCACCGCCGTCGGCCAGCCGGTTGAGCCCTTGCCGGAGCGCCCAGGCCGCCGCGATCCCGAGTCCCATCCCCAGCGGGCCGCCGAGCAGCACGGCCACCCCGAGACCCGCGAAGGCGGCCGCGGAGTCGCTCGCGGTCAGGCCCAGCCTGCGCCCGGGCGACCTGGGCAGGCGTCCCCGGCTGCGGGCCGGCAGCAACAGCCAGCACCCGACGCACAGCAGGACGACGCTCACAGTTGGGCCTCGATCCCGGCGACCAGCCGGCGCATCCAGAAGACACCGGCCGCCTCCAGGCCCGCGGCGACCAGCAGGCACCCCCACCCCCACGGGGTGCCGAGCAGGAAGCCCAGCGGGTCCGCCCCCATCAGCACTCCCATCCCCACCCCGACGACGGGCAGCAGCGCGAGGACCCGGACCGTGCTCCGGGGTCCGGACAGCTGCGCCTGCACCTCGCGCCGCACCCGTTCGGCCTGTTCGGCACTGGTCACCGCGCGCCCCAGAGCGGACGCCAGCGCCGCCCCGGAGCCCTCGCAGACCTCCCACAAGGCGGCCAGCGCAAGCAGCGCCGGCCGACCGGATCCAGCGCGGCGCAGCGCCTGCGGGACGTCGCCGCCCAGCCGGCACGCGGCGACCGCACTGATCAGCGCTGGCTCGGCCGAGGTTCCAGCGGCCCGTTCGAAGGCGGTGCGCAAAGGCGCACCCGAGAGCAATTCGTCGCGAAAACCGCTGAGCACCTCGATGAGTGCGGCGGGCGCCGGACGGCCCCGGTCGCGTGCCCTCCACGGCGGCCGCGGCCAGGCGCGCCGGACCAGTCGGTTGCGCACCGACGCAGGGACCAGCAGCCACAGCCCGACTGCCAGCAGTCCAGCGCCGATCACGCGACCAGCCGTTCCGCGGCCGGGCCACGCACCACCTGACCGTCGCGGAACAGCACTGCCGGGACCGTCCGGACCAGGCCGTCGTCGCCCCGGTCCAGCACCGCGATCCCGGCGACTCTGCGCACCCCGGCACGGTCGCGCACCACGTGGATCACCGCGCGCAACCCCGCGAACACCTGGGCGTGCAGACCATCGCGGTTCAGGCCCGCAGGCAGCGCCAGGGACTCCAGTCGCGCGGGGACGTCGGCAGCGCTGTTGGCGTGCACCGTCCCGCAACCCCCCTCGTGCCCGGTGTTCAATGCCGACAGCAGATCGACCACTTCGGCACCGCGCACCTCCCCCACCACCACCCGATCCGGGCGCATTCGCAGCGCCTGGCGCACAAGGTCCCGCAGGGTCACCGCACCGGACCCCTCGGTGTTCGGCGGGCGTGACTCCAGACGCACCACGTGCGGGTGCACTGGCTGCAGTTCCGCGGAGTCCTCCACGATGACCAGCCGCTCATCGGGTGAAACCGCGGACAGCAGGGAGTTGAGCAGCGTGGTCTTGCCGGTGCCGGTCCCACCGCTGACCAGGAACGCGGCGCGCTGCGCGATCAGTGCCGCCAGGATCCCCACCCCCTCGGGCGGCACCATGCCGTTCTCGGCGAGGTCGGGCAGGGAGAACGCCCGGCGGCGGGGGATTCGCAGCGACACGCAGGTCCCACCGGTGCTCACCGGCGGCAGTACCGCGTGCAACCGGACACCGCCGGGTAGCCGTGCGTCGACGTACGGCACGCTGTCGTCGAGCCTGCGCCCGGCACTGCCGGCCAATCGCTGCGCAAGCCGGCGGACCGCCGCCTCGTCGGGGAAACGGACGTCCGTTCGGCGCAATCCCTGCCCGGCGTCGATCCACACCTCGCGCGGCCCATTGACGAGGACGTCGGTCACCCCCTCGTCGCGTACGAGGGGTTCGAGCACCCCCAGCCCGGCGATCTCGGTGCGCAACGAGTGCACCACCTCCACGATGCTCGCCTCGGACAGCACCAGTCCCTCGGCGCGCAGTGCCTCGGTGACCGCGGCCGGGGTTGCCGACCAGCCCTCGCTGGCCAAGCGCCGGCGCACCCGGTCGACCAGCGCCTGCGACGACCCGCTCATGCCAGGACCTCGGCAAGCACGCCGGCACCCGCCCGGCCCAGGGGGGAGCGGCGGCGCAGACCCGGCGGTTCGCCCCGTTCCAACCGGGTGTCCAGTCCCCGGTCCGCGGACACTGCAGCGAGCACGGGCAGACCCACTGCTTCGGCCACGTCACTCCCGGTGAGTCCGCCCGGGTTCGGGCCGCGGACCACCACCTCGCACGTGGCCGGGCCCAGCCGGTGGGCCGTGCGCCGGGCGGCCCGCACGGACCGGACGTCCGCCGGCACGACCATCAGCAGCCGGTCGCAGCGCGCCATCGCCTCATGCTGGAAATCGGTCGTGCCGCGGCCCACATCCAGGACCGTGACCGGAGTGCATCTGCGGGCGGCGTCGACGACCGCCCCCGCCACCCCCACTGGCAGGTCCGCAACGGTCTCGTCAGCCCAGCCGAGCACCCCGATACCCGCCACGTTCGCGATCGTCGACTGCAGCGACCGGGCGGGAATCCGGCCAGCACCGGCACGCACCTGATCCCAGGTCAGACCGTCCAGGGCATCGGCTCCGAGCACGACCCCCAGACCACAGCCGAGAGGATCCAGATCCAGCAGGTAGGGGGTGAGCCGCTGCCGGGCACCGGCAACCGCCAGCGCGGACGCGAACACCGAGGCACCGGCCCCGCCCCGGCAGCCCATCACACCAACCACCCGGCCGGCTTGCTCCTCTTCCCCCGATCGGCTCAGGCATTCGGCCAGCCAGCCCGGTTCCCCCGGTGGGTCCACGAGCCGGTCGGCCCCCAGCTCGAAGGCCATTCGCCAGTGCTCGGCGCGAGCCGGCCCGAACACCACCACGCCCGCTCGCCGGGGCGGAGCAGCCCGCACGACCGACTCCAGCACGTCCACCCCCACGACGATCAAGGGCACTCGCGTCCAGACCAGGGCTGCGGCGTTCGGGTCGGACAGGACCTCCGCCGAGAGTTCGGCCGCGGAGGCGAGAGCGAGCAGGTGGTCGACCAGGTCGGAGTCCCGCGCGATGAGCACAACGTCAGCCA
>DAOMFH010000254.1:0-3775 GCA_035429705.1 Actinomycetota bacterium | reverse complement strand
CCTCGTCGAAGACGTTGTACTCCGCCAGCCGCATGGCCGTGGTCGATCCGTAGAAACCGGCTCCGACGACTGTGACTTTCCCAGGCATGAACGCACCTTCCGATTCAGATTGATCCGAGCCAAGATTACCGAATCTCGCGGCTCCGGCCGTCACCGCATCACCTCGTGCGAAGGGTTGATCCGGGACCGTCATCAAGAAAGCAGCAGGAAGGCCGCCGCCGACAGCCCGAGAGCCAGCACCGCGAAACCGGAGGCGTCGAACACACGGCCGCGCGACACCAGCCAGCCGGCCGTGCGCGCCGGGAGAACCAGCCGCAGAAGTGCGGCCAGCGACATGGTCACGACCAGGCCGTACAGCCCTTGCAGCAACGAACCGGTCGCGATGAACACCAGGCCGATGAGGCCGACGAGGGTGACGAGCAGGAACGGCCACTGTACCGGCGGGTCCGCGGGCTGGTCGGCCGCCGCATCGACGGCACCCAGCAACTCGGTGGGGCCCACCACCAGGTATTCATCCCCCGGGGTCGTGCTCATGAGGGCAACGCTAGTGCTTTCGGACCGATAACCCGGTAACCACGCGGTCCTCACCGATTAGCACTTTCGGCCAACTCCACCACGTTGACGAGCAGCATCGCCCGGGTCATCGGACCCACGCCCCCCGGCATGGGGGCCACATGGCCGGCTACTTCGGCCACATCGGGGGCCACATCCCCCACCAGGACGCCGTTCTTGCGGGTGATCCCGACATCGAGCACCGCCGCTCCGGGGCGGATCATGTCCGCGGTGAGCAGCCCGGGCACTCCCGCGGCTGCGACCACGATGTCGGCCGTGCGGGTGTGCGCGGCCAGATCCTTCGTCCCGGTGTGACACAGCGTGACCGTCGCGTTCTCCGACTTGCGGGTCAGTAACAATCCGAGTGGCCGGCCGACGGTGACGCCCCGGCCGATCACAACCACGTCCCGCCCGGCGATCGGCACGTCGTAGCGCCGCAGGAGCTCCACGATGCCCCGCGGGGTGCAGGGCAGCGGGGCCGGCTCGTTGAGCACCAGCCGGCCCAGACTCACCGGATGCAGGCCGTCAGCGTCCTTGCCGGGATCGATCGCCGCGAGCGCAGCGCCCTGATCCAGACCGGCCGGCAGCGGCAGTTGCACGATGTAGCCGGTGCAGGCCGGGTTCTCGTTCAGGTCGCGCAACGCCGACTCCAGCTCCTGCTGCGAGGCCGTCGCCGGCAGGTCGACCCGGATGGACTCGATGCCGACCTCGGCGCAGTCGCGGTGCTTGCCGGCCACGTACGCATGGCTGCCGGGATCGTCGCCGACCAGCACGGTGCCCAGCCCCGCGGTGACGCCGCGGGCCCGCAGGCGCTCGACCCGCTGTGCCACCTCGCGGCGGATCTGCGCCGCGGTCTGCTTGCCATCGAGGATCACAGCTGCCATGCCGTTGATTCTTCCACCCGGCGGGTCCCTGCCGGGTGCGGGTCGGTCGACGCCGGCGGCGCAGGCCGCATGGAAGGATTCGCGTTCGGGGCTGCTGGGCCGGATCCACCCGGCGCGACGCGCTGCCCAGCTGCATCGCCCACGGTGAGTGCGGCAACCTGCGGCAGCCGGATCAGTGGAAGAAGTGCCGCACCCCGGTCAGGTACATGGTGGCGCCTGCGGCGCGTGCGGCGGCGGCCACCTCCTCGTCGCGCACCGAACCGCCCGGCTGCACGACCGCCTTCACCCCGGCGGCGAGCAGCACCTCGAGCCCGTCCGGGAACGGGAAGAAGGCGTCACTGGCGGCCACCGCCCCGACCGCCCGCTCCTCACCGGCGCGGGCTACCGCGAGCCGGGCCGAATCCACCCGGTTCACCTGTCCCATCCCGATCCCCACCGCGGCCTCGTCGCGGGCCAGCAGGATGGCGTTGCTCTTCACCGCCCGGCAGGCGCGCCAGGCGAAGGCCAGATCCCGCAGGGTGTCGGCATCGGCCGGCTCCCCGCAGGCCAGGGTCCAGTTGGCCGGGTCGTCACCGGCCGTGTCGATCAGGTCCGGGGTCTGCATGAGCAGTCCGCCGGAGATGAAGCGCACCTCCGCCGCGGGCTGGCGGCGGGGGGAGATCAGCAGGCGGATGTTCTGCTTGCGGGTGAGCACTTCCAGGGCGTCCTCGTCGAACCCCGGGGCGATCACGACTTCCAGGAAGATCTCGGCCATGGCGTCGGCGACCTCGCGGGTGACCGGACGGTTCACCGCGACCACCCCGCCGAACGCCGAGACCGGGTCGGTGTCGACGGCCGCCCGATAGGCATGCAGCAGATCCGCCCCGACCGCGATCCCACAGGGGTTCGCATGCTTGATGATGGCCGCGGCGGGTGCCGCGAAGTCCCAGGCGGCCCGGTGCGCGGCGTCGCCGTCCACGAAGTTGTTGTAGGACATCTGCTTGCCGTGCACCTGCTCGGCGTGGGCCAGGCCCTGGCCGTGCTCGTTTATGTAGAGCGCGGCCTGCTGGTGGGGGTTCTCCCCGTAGCGCAGCACCTCGGCGCGCTGCCAGGTGGCCGCCACCCAGCCGGGGAGACGGTCCTGCGCATCCAAAGACCCCAGCCAGGAGGCCACTGCCACGTCGTAGTCCGCCGTGTGCCGGAACGCCTTGACCGCCAGGTCGCGCCGCTGCTCATCGGTGAACCCGCCGCCGGCCGCCACCACGGCGATCACCTGCGGGTAGTCAGCCGGGCTGACGACCACCGCTGTGTTCGCGTGGTTCTTGGCCGCCGCCCGGACCATCGCCGGTCCGCCGATGTCGATCTGCTCGATGCAGTCCTCCACGCCGGCCCCGCTCGCGACGGTCTGGCTGAACGGGTACAGGTTGGCCACCACGAGGTCCACCCCGACCACGTCGTGCTCGGTCAGCGTGCGCACGTGCTCCGGCTTGCGGCGGTCGGCCAGGATGCCGGCGTGGATCCGGGGGTGCAGGGTCTTCACCCGGCCGTCGAGGATCTCCGGGAATCCGGTCACATCCGCCACCTGGGTGACCGGGATCCCCGCTGCGGCGATCGTCGCCGCGGTGGAACCGGTGGAGACCAGCTCGACCCCGGCCGCGTGCAGTGCGGCCGCCAACTCCTCCACCCCGGTCTTGTCGTACACGGAGATCACCGCGCGGCGCATGGTCATAGTTCCACCTTCCGTCCCTGCACCGAGCAGCCGTGGCTCACCAGTCGGTGGACCACCTCGGGCAGTAGTTCCCACTCGGCCTGTTTGATCCGTTCGTGCAGCGAGTCCTCGTCGTCGTCCGGCAGTACCGGAACCGCCCGCTGGGCGATGATCGGACCGGTGTCCACCCCGGTGTCGACCAGATGCACGGTGCACCCGGTCAGCTTCACGCCGTAGGCCAACGCATCGGCAACCGCGTGGGCCCCGGGGAACGCCGGCAGGAGGGCGGGGTGGCTGTTGATCACCCGCAGCGGGAATCGTTCCAGGAACACCTCGTCGAGGATGCGCATGAACCCCGCCGAGACGACCCAGTCCGGGGCGAAGGGGGCCAGGGCATCGGCCAGGGCGGCACTCCACATGGTCCGGTCGGCATGCTCCCCCGGTGGCACGACCAGGGTGGGGATACCCGCCGCGTTCGCGCGGGTCAGTCCGCTGGCCAGCCGATCGGCCACCACCACCGAAATGTCGTAGTTGCGCGCGGGATCGTCGATCAAGGACTGCAGGAGGGTGCCTGTACCGGAGATCATCACGGCGACGCTGGCGGGCACGACTCGATCCTAGGAGGCGCTGCGGGGACTCAGTCGGGGAGGCT
>DAOMFH010000253.1:0-3790 GCA_035429705.1 Actinomycetota bacterium | reverse complement strand
CACCTTCTGGTGAAGAACAGACACCTCACGTGTCACATCGTCACCAAAACCCCCCGCACAACCCGGCACCGCGGCCGCCACGCACCTTCTGGTGAAGAACAGACACCTCACGTGTCACATCGTCACCAAAACCCCCCGCAAACAACTCGCGCACCCCGGCCCAGGCCAGCCCGCCGCGGCCCGGCCCACCACACAGCTCAGCTGCCCAGGACGACCGACTCGATGAACTCACGCACCCACTGCAGCAACTCGTGGTCGACCAGCGGCTTGCCGCCGAACCCAGCCGCGGCCGGCCGGGGCACAAGCACAGTGCCCGACGCAGCCTTGTAGATGCTGCCCTTGTACAGCCGGCTCAGCCGCAGGGTGCGGCTCTCCGGCAGATGCACCGGCGACAGACGCACCTTGGTGCCGGCCATCACGACCTCGGTGATACCGGCCGACCGGGCGAGCAGGCGCAGCCGGGCCACGGCCACGAGGACCTCCACCGGCGGCGGCAAGGGGCCGTAACGGTCGGTCATCTCCGCGACGAACTCGTCCACGGCCTGCGGCGAGTGCGCCTCGGCCAGAGTCGTGTAGGCCATCAGCCGCAGCCGCTCGTCGGCGACGTAGTCGTGCGGGAGGTGGGCGTTGACCGGCAGTTCGATGCGGACCTCGGGCAGTTCCTCCTCGGTCTCGCCGCGCACGGCGGCCAGGGCCTCGCCGACCATCCGCACGTAGAGGTCGAACCCGATGTCGGCGATGTGCCCGGACTGCTCCCCGCCCAGCAGGTTGCCGGCCCCGCGGATCTCCAGGTCCTTCATCGCCACCGCGATGCCGGATCCGAGGTCGGTGTGCGCGGCGATGGTCTCCAGCCGGTCGTGGGCGTTCTGGGTCAGCGGCTTGTCCGGCGGGTAGAGGAAGTAGGCGTACGCGCGCTCCCGGCCCCGGCCGACCCGCCCGCGCAACTGGTGCAGCTGGGACAGCCCGAAGGTGTCGGCCCGGTCCACGATCAGGGTGTTCGCGTTCGGGATGTCCATGCCGGACTCGACGATGGTGGTGCACACGAGCACGTCGACGCGGCCCTCCCAGAAGTCGACCACCGTCTGTTCCAGGGCGGCCTCCGGCATCTGCCCGTGCGCGTACGCGATCCGCGCCTCCGGCACCAGTTCGGCGATCCGGGCGGTGGCCCGGCCGATCGAGTCGACCCGGTTGTGGATGTAGAACACCTGCCCGTCGCGCAGCAACTCGCGGCGGATGGCCGCAGCGATCTGTTTGTCGTCGTGCGGGCCGACGAACGTGAGCACGGGCAGCCGGTCCTCCGGCGGGGTCTGGATCGTGGAGATCTCCCGGATACCGGTGACCGCCATCTCCAGGGTGCGCGGGATGGGCGTCGCGGACATGCTCAGCACGTCCACCGAGGTGCGCAGCGCCTTGATGTGCTCCTTGTGCTCCACCCCGAACCGCTGCTCCTCGTCGACGATCAGCAGGCCGAGCTTCGGGATGCGGGTCTTGGGGCTCAGCAGCCGGTGGGTGGCGATCACCACGTCCACGCTGCCCGCGGCCAGTCCGTCGAGGATCTGCTGGGCCTCGGCGTCGGACTGGAAGCGGGACAGCGCCTCCACCCGGATCGGGAAGGAGCCGTAGCGCTCGGTGAAGGTCTTGTGGTGCTGCTTGACCAGCAGCGTGGTCGGGACCAGTACGGCGACCTGCATGCCGTCCTGCACGGCCTTGAACGCCGCGCGCACCGCGATCTCGGTCTTGCCGAAGCCGACGTCGCCGCAGACCAGCCGGTCCATCGGTACGGGCTTGCGCATGTCCGCCTTGACCTCGTCGATGGTCACCAGCTGGTCGGGGGTCTCCTGGTAGGGGAAGGCGTCCTCCAGCTCGCGCTGCCAGGGGGTGTCGGGGCCGAACTCGTAGCCCTTCGTGGACTGCCGCTGGGCGTAGAGCTTGACCAACTGGGCGGCGATCTCGCGCATCGCCCGGCGGGCCCGGGACTTCGCCTTCTGCCAGTCCGCGCCGCCGAGCCGGTGCACCGTGGGCGCCTCCCCGCCGACGTAGCGGCTGACCTGGTCCAGCTGGTCGGTGGGCACGTACAGCCGGTCGGCCGGCCGGCCGCGTTTGCCCGGCGCGTACTCGAGCACCAGGTACTCGCGCACCGAGCCGGCCACGGTGCGCTGGGTCATCTCCAGGTAGCGGCCCACCCCGTGCTGGGTGTGCACCACGAAGTCGCCGGGTTTCAGGGTCAGCGGGTCGAGGGCCTTGCGCCGCCGGGCGGGCATCTTCGTGACCGCCGAGCTGACCGCCCCGGTCAGGTCCCGCTCGGTGACCAGCACGAGCGTCCCGGTGCTGAACCCATGGGTCAGCCGGGCCTTGACGATGTGCACCACGCCCGGCTGCGCGGACTTGCCGAACAGCCGCGCCGGGACGTCCTGGCCGGACAACTGCTCGGCGAGGCGCTGCGCCGGACCGGTCGCTCCCATCGCAACGACCACCGGGATCCCGGCGGCCACCGCCGAGCGGGCATCCTTGGCCAGCGCGGCCACGTCGCCGCGGTAGGTGGGGGCCGGCGCCAGTCCCGGCACAACCGCACCGAGGGTGCCGACCTCGCTGATCGGCAAGCCGCGGGCCCGTGCCTGCTCGGCCAGTTCCTCAGGGCTGCGGTAGGCGGCCCGGCTCAGGTCCAGCGGCACCGCGTTGCCGACCGCGGCGTTGTGCCACCCGGCCTGCAGGAACTCCTCGGAGGTGCGGACCAGGTCCACCGCCCGCGCGGCGATCCGCTCCGGGCCGACGTTGACCACCGGTGTGCCCTCGGGGAGGATCTCCAGCAGGGTCACCATCTGCTCGGCCAGGACCGGGGCCAGCGACTCCATCCCCTCGACCGGGGTGCCGGCCGCCAGATCGCCCAGGATGTCGGCGATGTGCGGGTAGGTGCTGGTCAGCGCGGCGGCGCGTTGCCGCACCTGCGCGGTGAGCAGCAGTTCCCGGCAGACCGGGATCACCAGCGACTCGTCCCGGACCGCCACCGTGCGCTGGTCGGAGACCGCGAACGAGCGCAACTGTTCGACCTCGTCGCCGAAGAACTCGATGCGGGTGGGGTGCTCCTCGGTGGGCACGAAGACGTCGATCAGCCCGCCACGCACCGCGAACTGGCCGCGGCGTTCGACCATCGGCACCCGTTCGTAACCCGCCCGGACCAGCGCCTCGACCACGGCGTCGAAGCCGGGTTCGTCACCGCTGCCGACGACCAGCGGCCGCTCGTCGACCAGGTCGGCGGCGAACGGCTGCATCAGGGCCCGCACCGGCACGAGCAGCACGTCCGGCAGCCGGCCGGCGGCCACCTCGGCGATGACCGCCATCCGGCGGCCGACCGTGTCGGCGCTGGGGCTCATGCGCTCGTGCGGCAGCGTCTCCCACGAGCCGAACACCGCCGCGGTGCGGCCCAGGTCGATCAATGCGTCGCGCAGTTCCTCGGCCTGCCGGCCGGTGGCGGTGACCGCTACCACGGGCGCGCTCACGCCGGCGAGCACGAACGGTTCGGCGCCGGGGGTCACCGTGAGCGCCGCCCCGCCGTGGGTCATCTGCTCCTGCCAGCGACCCACCTCGGGGAGGGTGCCGACCGCAGCGACGACATCGGCGAGGATCACACGTTCAAATCTACGTCTGCGCCTCGCGGGCACCCGGAGCCGGTCGGCCGGCCCGGGCCTCAGCCCCGCAGGTAGTCGGCGACCTCGGGGCGGGCGATGACGATGTCCGCCACCCACGGCGGGCGCTTGTTGAACTCGATCGTGCGCCCGTCCACGTGACTGGC
>DAOMFH010000252.1:0-3819 GCA_035429705.1 Actinomycetota bacterium | reverse complement strand
AAGGCCCTCGACCGCAAGGTGATGCTGCCCAGCGGCGGCTCGCTGGTGATCGACCGCACCGAGGCCATGACTGTGGTGGACGTCAACACCGGCCGCTTCGTCGGCCAGGGTGGCAACCTGGAGGAGACGGTCACCCGCAACAACCTGGAGGCCGCCGAGGAGATCGTGCGACAGTTACGACTGCGCGACATCGGCGGGATCATCGTCATCGACTTCATCGACATGGTTCTCGAGTCCAACCGGGACCTGGTCGTACGCCGCCTCGTGGAGTGCCTCGGCCGTGACCGCACCAAGCACCAGGTCGCGGAGATCACCTCGCTCGGCCTGGTCCAGATGACCCGCAAGCGCCTGGGTCAGGGGCTGTTGGAGACGTTCAGCGAGCCGTGCGAACACTGCAACGGCCGCGGCGTACGCGTACAGAGCGAGCCGGTGGGCTCCCGGCGGCGACGCCCACCCGGGCCGATCCCCGGTGCGCCCAGCAAGCCCGCCTCGCCCGAGCCGGTTGCCACGAGTCCGGAACCGGAGCCGGTGGAGGTCGCAGGGGGTCCGTTGCCGTAGGTGCGGGCCATCCCGTACCCTTGAGTGGTGCGCGTCTCGCGCGTCCAACCCCCGTGCCTCGTGCCGGTGGGCTGTCATGAGTGTTGAAGGAGCAAGCGGTGTACGCGATCGTGCGGACCAGCGGTCATCAGGAGAAGGTGACTGTGGGCGATGAGGTGCTGTTGAACCGGGTGGCCGAGCAACCGGGCTCGACGGTGGAACTCTCGCCGGTCCTGCTCGTGGTCGACGGCGAGACCGTGACCTCCGACCCGGGATCGCTGTCCGGCGCCAAGGTCGTGGCCGAGGTGGTCGAGCACAAGCGCGGACCCAAGATCGACGTCTTCAAGTACAAGAACAAGACCGGCTACCGCCGCCGCCAGGGTCACCGTCAGGAGCAGACCGTGGTGAAGGTGACGGGCATCGAGTTGGGAGCCTGACCAGATGGCGCACAAGAAGGGTGCTGCGAGCACCAGGAACGGCCGCGACTCCAACTCCCAGCGGCTCGGAGTCAAGCGATTCGGCGGTCAGCAGGTCAACGCCGGCGAGATCATCGTGCGCCAGCGCGGGACCCACTTCCACCCCGGCGCCAACGTCGGGATCGGCAAGGACGACACCCTGTTCGCGATGATCGCGGGCACAGTGGACTTCGGCACCAAGCGTGGTCGCCGGGTCGTCAACATCCTCGTCTGATCCGGGTCACCCACGGTGACCTCGTTCGTCGACCGCGCGGTCGTCCACGCCCGGGGCGGTGACGGCGGCAACGGTTGTGCCTCCATTCATCGGGAGAAGTTCAAGCCGCTCGGCGGCCCCGACGGGGGCAACGGCGGCCGCGGCGGCGATGTCGTGCTGGTCGCCGACACCGGCGTGAGCAGTCTGCTCGACCTGCATCGCCACCCGCATCGCATCGCGGGCAGCGGCAGCGCCGGGCAGGGCAGTCATCGCAGCGGTGCCAGCGCCGACGACCTCGTGGTGCCCGTTCCCCCCGGCACCGTGGTCCAGACGCCCGAGGGCCGCGTCCTGGCCGACCTGGTCGACCCGGGCGAGCAGTTCGTGCTCGCCGCCGGTGGCCACGGCGGACTGGGCAACGCGGCCTTGGCCACCCGGCGGCGCAAGGCGCCCGGGTTCGCGCTGCTTGGGGAGCCCGGCGAGGATGTCAGCGCTGTCCTGGAACTCAAGACGGTCGCCGATGTGGGCCTGATCGGTTACCCCAGTGCCGGCAAGTCCAGCCTGGTCTCGGCCCTGTCGGCGGCCCGGCCGAAAGTCGCCGACTACCCGTTCACCACCCTGACCCCGCACCTCGGGGTCGTGTCCGTGGCAGACACGACGTTCACCGTGGCCGACGTGCCCGGACTGATCCCGGGAGCCAGCCGCGGCAAGGGGCTGGGCCACGAGTTCCTGCGGCACGTGCAGCGCTGCAGCGCGCTGGTGCACGTGATCGACTGCGCCACCTTCGAGACCGACCGCGACCCGTTGGCCGACCTGGCGGTGATCGAGCAGGAGTTGGTCGCATTCGATCCGGAACTGGCCCAGCGGCCCCGGCTGATCGCACTGAACAAGATCGACGTGCCAGACGGCAGGGAGATGGCAGGCCTGGTGACGGATCAACTGCGCGAGCGCGGCTACGAGGTCTACCCGATCTCGGCGGTCAGCCACGAGGGACTGCGCGAACTCACCTTCGCGATGCTGCGGCTGGTGCTGGCGGAGCGGGGAACCCGCCCGGTCGCGCAGACGCGGGTGGTTCTGCGGCCGGCTGCCACAAACGGCCCGGCCTTCGAGGTGCGCAAGCAAGGCGATGCCTTCCGGGTGTTGGGCACGCGCCCGCAACGCTGGGTGCGGCAGACCGACTTCAGCAACGAGGAGGCGGTCCGGTACCTGGCCGACCGGCTGGCCAAACTGGGGGTGGAGGACCGGCTGGCCGAACTCGGCGCGGTCGAGGGGTCCACGGTCATCATCGGCCCGGAGGACAACGCGGTTGTGTTCGACTGGGTGCCGTCGGTGGACCGGGATGCGGTGATCGAGGCGGAGGAGGCATGATGCGGGCCCGGCAGGCGATCGCGGGGGCGTCCCGGTTGGTGGTCAAGATCGGCTCCTCGTCGCTGACCAACGACGCCGGAGGGCTGCAAGAGCAGCACCTGGACGAACTGGTCCGGGCGTTGGTGCGCAACGTGCATGCCGGGGTGCAGTTGATCCTGGTCTCGTCTGGGGCGATCGCGGCCGGCACCCCGGCGCTGGGCCTGCGCACACCTCCGCGGGACCTGGCCACGCAGCAGGCCGCGGCCAGCGTCGGCCAGGGGATCCTGCTGGCGCACTACTCCGCCCAGTTCGCCGAGCACGACATCCGGGTCGGCCAGGTGCTGCTCACCGCCGAGGACCTGATCCGGCGCAGCCAGTACCGCAATGCGCAACGCACTCTCGGCCGGTTGCTGGAACTGGGCGTGCTGCCCATCGTGAACGAGAACGACACCGTGGCCACCGACGAGATCCGAGTCGGCGACAACGACCGGCTGGCCGCGCTGGTGGCCCATGTCGTCCAGGCCGACGGGCTGGTGCTGCTGACCGACATCGACGGGTTGTACGACCGGCCCCCCACGCAGGAGGGTGCCCGGCACATCCAGACGGTGGCGTCGGCTCGCGACCTCGGCGATGTGGCGCTCGGCGGCCGGGGAACGGGAGTGGGTCGCGGCGGCATGATCACTAAGGTGCAGGCGGCCCTGATGGCCAGCGAGGCGGGGATCCCGGTGGTGCTCACCAGCGCGGGCCACGTCTCCGAGGCGCTGCTCGGCGAGGTCACCGGGACCGTGTTCGCGCCCTCTGGCAAGCGCCGGTCGCCCCGGCAGATGTGGCTGGCCCACGCCACCAACGCATGCGGCTCGGTGCAGATCGACTCGGGGGCCGTGCAGGCGCTTCGGCAGCGGCAGGCCTCGCTGCTGGCAGCCGGGGTCTTGGGTGTGACCGGCAGTTTCCTGGCGGGCGAACCGGTGGACATCGTGGATCCGGACGGGGTGGCGGTCGCCCGCGGCCTGGTGGGGTACGACGCCGCGGAGTTCGAGCGGCTGGTGGGTCGCACCACGGCTGATCTCATCTCGGAGTTCGGGCCCGGCTACGAGCGCGAAATCGTGCACCGCGACGACCTGGTGCTGCTCTAGCGTTCCTTGGTTGTTCCGACTTTGACGTTTGTGGAATCGCTGATTAATGCCAATACCGTTCAATTAGAGTTACATGGGTGTAACTTGTCGGTATGCCGCGTGCTGGTTGGAGGAAGCCTGAGTCGGACCGTCGGTT
>DAOMFH010000251.1:2069-3847 GCA_035429705.1 Actinomycetota bacterium | reverse complement strand
GTGCTGTTCCTGATCGCGGCCGTCGGGCAGGCCTTCCCCTTCAGCGTGGCGGATCTGATGTTCTGGCGCTTCATCGGTGGTGCCGGGATCGGGATCGCCTCGGTGATCGCTCCCATGTACATCGCGGAGATCGCCCCGGCCCAACTGCGGGGAAGACTCGGCTCGCTGCAGCAACTGGCGATCGTGCTGGGCATCTTCACCACCGCCGTGACCAACTACTTCATTCTCAACTCCGCCAGTGCTGGCAAGCCGGAGACGAGCGCGAACAACACCTGGCTGCTCGGGCTGGAGGCCTGGCAGTGGATGTTCCTGGTCATGCTGGTGCCCGCACTCATCTACGGGCTGCTGGCGCTGACCATCCCGGAGTCACCGCGCTACCTGGTCTCGATCGGCAAGGACGAGGAGGCCGCCGAAGTGCTGTCCCGGGTGCTGGAGGGCGATCAGCACGCCAAGGTGGCGGAGATCAAGCAGTCGCTGGCTGGCGATCACAAGCCGCGCTTCTCCGACTTGAAGGGCCGCACGCTGGGGCTGAAACCGATCGTCTGGATCGGGATCGGGCTGAGTGTCTTCCAGCAGTTCGTCGGCATCAACGTGATCTTCTACTACTCGAACAGCATCTGGGCGTCGGTCGGATTCGACGAGTCCCAGGCCTTCCTGATCACGCTGGTCACGAACACGACCAACGTCGTCGTGACTCTGATCGCGATCGCGTTGGTCGACCGCATCGGCCGCAAGCCACTTCTGCTCGTCGGGTCGCTGGGCATGGCCGTGACCCTGGGGGTCATGGCGCTCGTGTTCGGGACAGCTGCTGAATGCACTGAAGCACTGGTCCAGGCCGGACAGGCGGGGTGCGCGGGCATGGACTCCATAGGTACGCCCTACCTGTCCGGGGCGTCCGGTCCGATCGCGGTCGTGGCCGCCAACCTGTACGTCGTGTTCTTCGGCGTCTCGTGGGGTCCGGTCGTGTGGGTGCTGCTCGGCGAGATGTTCCCCAACCGCATCCGTGCGGCTGCTCTGGCGGTGGGCGCAGCAGCGCAGTGGATCGCGAACTTCATCGTCAGTGTCTCGTTCCCGGGCATGTCGTCCATCGGGCTGGGATTCGCGTACGGGGTGTTCACGGTGTTCGCCGTCCTTTCGTTCCTGTTCGTCGCACGGTTCGTGCGGGAGACGAAGGGGATGAGCCTGGAGGACATGCAGGAGGTCTGAGGGCGCTGCGCAAGAAGCCCGCGAACCGAGTTAGGTCGGCGAACTAGTCGCTGGGGTCGCTTTCGATTCTTGTGGCGACGGAGGATGTGTCTGGCCGCACGTCGCTCAACTGGTGCTCGGCAACCCTGCAGTGCTCGCGCTATGTGAACAGAGACCCTCCTTTCTCACTCTCCGTGACCGGTACGGCCTGTGCACAGCAGTCATCGCTTCTGTCGGTCGTGGCCACTACGCTGAGGCACCAGAAGAGGGAGAGGTATTCACAATGGCCAACGGAAGCCCGGCTCCTGGCTGGTATCACGACCCCCGGGACGCCGGCCAAGTGCGCTGGTGGGACGGCGGCGCATGGACCCAGAACACTCAGCCGCTGCCAGTCGAGGCGCCGCAGGAGGCTGGGCTCGTCCAGCCCGCGGTTCCCGAGCAGCCCGCGGTGCCCGAGCAGCCGCTAACACCAGAAGCCGCTGATCCCTGGGCAGCAGCCAGTGCACAGCCCGAACAGCAGGCGTGGGGTCAGGCCCCGGTGCAGCCGGAGCAGCAGGGTTGGGGTCAGGCCCCGGTGCAGCCGGAGCAGCAGG
>DAOMFH010000251.1:0-1969 GCA_035429705.1 Actinomycetota bacterium | reverse complement strand
GTGCAGCCGGAGCAGCAGGGTTGGGGTCAGGCCCCGGTGCAGCCGGAGCAGCAGGGTTGGGGTCAGGCCCCGGTGCAGCCGGAGCAGCAGGCGTGGGGTCAGGCCCCGGTGCAGCCGGAGCAGTCCGAACAGCAGGGCGGTTGGCAGTCGCAGCAGCCGGGTGCCTGGGGTTCAGCCGTGCCCCCGGCTCCCGTGCCCCAGGGCCTGACGCCTGGGTCACCGATGGGACAGACCAACGTCTTCCCCACGTCGGAGACGATCGACCCGATCACAGGCATGCCGGTGGCACCGGCGGAGGGTAAGTCGAAGACCTCCGGAAAGCGACTGGTCGCGATCGTGGGGGCCACCCTGCTGGTCGGACTGCTCGTTCTCTTTCTGGTGTGGTGGTTCGTGATTCGGTCATCCGCCGACGGCGCGGGGGCCACGACCGGCCCGGTCGAGGTGACGGCAACCATTTCGGGACCCGTGGACCCATCGTGTTCTGATCTTGGGGCGGCACTGACCGCCGATGACCTGAGTTCCACTGTTGTGCAGCGGCTGAACGACGTGGCCGTGGCCATGGACCTGGAGGAGAATCAGGCCTACTTCGAGCAGTTGGCCAAGGACATCAAGCCGATCATGGGTCAGTACAAGAGTGCCTGCGTAGCCGCGGTGTCGGCCGGCAATGCGCCTGAGTTCTACCGGGTGTTCGTGGAGACGTTCGAGAGTTCCGTCGCGGACGGGGCGACGGTGGCCGCCAGCGTGCTCGAAAGCGGTGGTCAGGTGCCCGCCGCCGACGCCGAGCGGCTCCGCGGGGAGGCCGCCAAGCTCCAGGCCAGCGCCGATGCGGTGATCACTGTTGCGGGAGGGACGCCTTCACCGTCGGCGAGCACCCAAACCGGCAGCGTCACTCCCTCTGCGACTGCATCGCCGTCGTCATCGCCGACGACTTCCGCACCCGGGGGAATCGCGCCCAGCCCGATCGGGTAGGCAGGTAGGGTGACTGGACCGCTCTGGCAGCCGAGACCGGCTGCCGTTGAACGAACCGCTGTGCGACGGGTGATGCGCGCGGTTGAAGAGATCACCGGCCTGCCGATGGTCGGCATGACCGACTTCCATGACTTCTCGCTGGCCTCGCCCGGGGACTTCTGGGACTTGGTGTGGGGCGAGTGCGGGATCGTCGGGGATCGCGGCGAGGGGCCCGCGGTCATATTCCCCGCGCCCGGCGGTGACATGCGGACCACCCGATTCTTCCCGGCCGCGACACTCAACTACGCCGAGAATCTGCTTGCCGGGGGCGGCCTGCCGGGCGCCCAGGACACTGCGCTGGTCTTCAGACGTGAGGACGGCGTGCGCCGGGTTTGGTCGTGGGATCAGTTGCGCGGGGCGGTGGGGGCCGTACGCACCGGCTTGTCCGCTGCCGGGGTGCGTCGTGGGGACGTGGTGGCCGCCTGGCTGCCCAATACCCCTGAGGCTGTGATCACCATGCTCGCGGTGCAGAGTCTGGGCGCGGTCTTCACATCCACCAGCCCGGACTTCGGGCCTGCGGGAGTGATCGATCGGTTCGGACAGGTGGCCCCCAAGATCCTGGTGGCAGCCGACGGGTACGTCTATGCCGGCAAGGGGCATGACCGTACCGGACCGCTGGCCGAGATCGTTGCCGGCCTGCCCAGCCTGCAGGAGGTCTGGCTGGTCCACGAACTCGATCCGGCCGCCGACGTCAGTCCGCGAGTGCCAGTCCGGTACTGGCGCGATGTGCTCGCCGCGGACTCAACCGGGGGTCCGGGCTTCGAGCAGATGCCATTCGACGCACCGGGGTTCATCCTGTACTCCTCAGGTACCACGGGGGCGCCCAAGTGCCTGTTGCACCGGTCCGCCGGATTCCTGCTCAAGCACGCAAGCGAGCACCGTTGGCACCTGGATGTGCGCCCCGGTGACCGGGTGTTCTGGTTCACCACCTGCGGCTGGATGATGTGGAACTGGCTGGTCA
>DAOMFH010000250.1:0-3851 GCA_035429705.1 Actinomycetota bacterium | reverse complement strand
CGCGGCTCGTTCGGGATCGAGGGCAGCCCCGATGTCAGCGGCTACGGCAGGCTGGTCCGCCGGGTGTACGCACCGGCACCGGCCGACCGCCCGTACGGTGGCTGGTTCGACGAAGCGGTCGACACCCTTGCGACCGAACTGGGCGACGCTTTCGGCCCAGCGGTGTCGAAGGTCGTGGTGGCCCACGGGCAGTTGACGCTGGAGGTGGAGCGCGAGCATCTGCTGGAGGTCATGCGCACCCTGCGCGACCACCCGGGCCTGCGTTTCGAGGTATGCCTGGGCGCCAGCGGTGTGCACTGGCCGGAGGACACCGGGCGCGAACTGCACGTGCACTACCCGATGCTGTCGATGACCCACAACCGCCGGCTGTCGGTCGAGGTGACCTGTCCCGACACCGACCCGCACCTCCCCTCGATCGTGGACGTCTACCCGGGCAACAACTGGCACGAGCGGGAGACCTACGACTTCTTCGGTGTGGTCTTCGACGGGCATCCGGGGTTGACCCGGATCGCGATGCCGGACGACTGGGTGGGCCACCCGCAGCGCAAGGACTATCCGCTCGGCGGCATCCCCGTGGAATACAAGGGCGCGACGGTGCCGCCGCCGGACGACCGCCGGGAGTACAAGTGAGCGACGACGTCATCTACGAGACCGCCGACGAAGCCGGCGCCTACGACACCACCGAGGGCAAGGTCTTCACGGTCAGCGGCGGGGACTGGGACCAGGTGCGCGGCGACGAGGGCGTCGAGCAGCGGGTGGTCGTCAACATGGGACCGCAGCACCCCTCCACCCACGGCGTACTCCGGCTCATCCTGGAGCTCGACGGCGAGAACGTCACCGAGGCCCGGTCGGGTATCGGGTACCTGCATACCGGCATCGAGAAGAACATGGAGTTCCGGACCTGGACGCAGGGCGTCACCTACGTGACGCGGATGGACTACCTGTCCCCGATCTTCAACGAGACCGCGTACTGCCTGGGGGTCGAGCGACTGCTCGGGATCACCGACGACGTTCCGGAGCGCGCCACGGTGATCCGGGTGATGCTCATGGAGCTCAACCGCATCGCCTCGCACCTGGTCTGCCTGGCCACGGGTGGCATGGAACTGGGCGCGCTGACCGCGATGACCTTCGGGTTCCGCGAACGCGAGTACATCCTGGACGTGCTCGAGGCGGTCACCGGCCTGCGGATGAACCACGCCTACGTACGTCCCGGCGGGGTCGCCCAGGATCTGCCCGACGGCGCCGAGAAGATGATCGGCGACCTGATCGACTACTTGCGCAAACGCCTGCCCGACACCGCGAACCTGCTGGTCGACAACGCCATCTGGACCGCCCGGACGGTGAATGTCGGCTACCTGGACCTCACCGGATGCGTCGCGCTGGGGATGACCGGGCCGGTGCTGCGGGCGACCGGCTACCCCTGGGACCTGCGCAAGACGCAGCCCTACTGCGGCTACGAGAACTACGAGTTCGACGTGGTCACCGAGACCAGTGCCGACGCCTACGGCCGTTTCCTCATCCGACTGGAGGAGATGAACCAGAGCGTCAACATCGTCGAGCAGTGCCTGGACCGTCTACGTCCGGGTCCGACCATGGTCGCGGACAAGAAGATCGCCTGGCCGGCGCGGCTGGCCATCGGATCGGACGGCATGGGCAACTCCCTGGAGCACATCCGGCACATCATGGCCGAGTCGATGGAGGCGCTGATCCACCACTTCAAACTGGTGACCGAGGGCTTCCGCGTGCCGGCCGGACAGACCTACGTGGCCATCGAGGCGCCCCGTGGGGAACTCGGGGTGCACATCGTCTCCGACGGCGGCACCAGACCGTACCGTGTTCACTTCCGTGACCCCTCGTTCAACAACCTGCAGGCCGTCCCGCCGATGAGCGAGGGTGGGCAGGTCGCCGACGTGGTGGCCGCGGTGGCAAGTATCGACCCCGTCATGGGTGGAGTTGATCGCTGATGGCACTGACCGAACAGACCCGCGCCGAGATGCAGGAGCTGGCCGCGCGGTACCCGCAGGCACGCAGCGCGCTGCTGCCGATGCTGCACCTGGCGCAGGCCGAGGAGGGCTGTGTCACCGCCGACGGCATCCAGATGTGCGCGGATGTGCTGGGCCTGACCACCGCCGAGGTCAGGGGCGTGGCCACCTTCTACACGATGTTCAAGCGCGAACCGGCCGGCGAGTACCACATCGGCGTGTGCATCAACCCGGGCTGCGGGATCCTCGGCGGCGACGCCATCTGGGAGACGCTGTCCGGTGACCTGCAGGTCGGTCATGACGAGACGACCGGAGACGGAAAGATCTCGCTGGAACGCATCGAGTGCCAGGCCGCCTGCACCCACGCCCCGGTCATGACCGTCAACTGGGAGTACCTGGACAACATGACTCCGGAGTCCGCCCGGCAGCTGGTCGAGGACCTGCGGGCCGGCCGCGAGGTGAAGTCGACCCGTGGACCGGTTGTCCGGGACTTCAAGGCCTGCGAGCGGACCCTGTCCGGGATCGACGACGACGGGCTGGGCGACGTCCCCGCCACCGACGACCTGATGCTGGCCGGTCTGCGGTACGCGCGCGAACATGGCATGACCGCCCCGGATGGGGAGGTCATCTGATGGCGCTGACCCCGGTCATCACCGCCCACTGGGACGAGCCCGACTCGTTCACGATCGACGCCTACCGCCGCCACGGCGGGTACACCGCGCTGGCCAAGGCCTTCGAGATGGGTCCCGATGCGGTGATCTCGCTGGTGAAGGACTCCGGGCTGCGCGGGCGTGGGGGAGCGGGCTTCCCCACCGGCCTGAAGTGGAGCTTCGTCCCGCAGAACGACGGCAAGCCGCACTACCTGGTCGTCAACGCCGACGAGTCCGAGCCGGGTGCCTGCAAGGACATCCCGATGATGCTGGCGAACCCGCACGCGTTGATCGAGGGCGTCATCATCGCCTCGTACGCCATACGGGCCGACCACGCGTTCATCTACATACGCGGCGAGGTGCCGCACGTCGTGCGCCGGGTGAACGCCGCGGTCCGGCAGGCGCTGGCGGCCGGTTACCTCGGCGACAACATCGCCGGCACTGGCTTCAACCTGAACCTGATCGTGCACGCCGGGGCGGGTGCCTACATCTGTGGTGAGGAGACGGCGCTGCTGGAGTCCCTGGAGGGACGGCGCGGGCAGCCCCGGCTCAAGCCGCCGTTCCCGGCGGTCGCCGGCCTGTACGCCAGCCCGACGGTGGTCAACAACGTCGAGACCATCACCAACGTCCCATACATCGTCAACAACGGGGTGGACTGGTTCCGCTCCTTCGGCACCGACAAGTCGCCGGGGTTCAAGGTGTTCGCGATCTCCGGGCACGTCCGGCGACCGGGCATCTACGAGGCGCCGCTGGGCACCCCGATGGCCGAACTGCTGGAGTACGCCGGCGGCATCCGGGAGGGTCACGAACTGAAGTTCTGGCTGCCCGGCGGTTCCTCGGTGCCGATGCTCACGAAGGACCATCTGGACACCCCGATGACCTACGAGGCGATCGCCGAGGCCGGTTCGATGCTGGGCACCGGCACGCCGATGGTCTTCGACGAGACCACCTCGGTGGTCCGGGCGATCACCGGGTGGGCGGACTTCTACAAGCACGAGTCGTGCGGCAAGTGCACGCCCTGCCGGGAAGGAAACTGGTTCATCCACGACCTGGTGCACCGGTTCGACGACGGCCGCGGGCGCAGTGAGCAGTTGACGGTGCTGGACAGTGTCTGCGGGCAGATGCTCGGCCGCTCGTTCTGCGCGCTGGGAGACGCCGCCGCCACCCCCTTCCCCGCGGCGATGAAGTACTTCGCCGACGAGTTCGAGGCAGGCACCAG
>DAOMFH010000249.1:0-3860 GCA_035429705.1 Actinomycetota bacterium | reverse complement strand
GACGTGACGTCCCCATCCTGCTGTCTGTGGGGTACTCGGCCTGCCACTGGTGCCACGTCATGGCCAGGGAGTCCTTCGAGGACGCGGACACCGCCGCGGTCATGAACGAGCACTTCGTCAACATCAAGGTAGACCGGGAGGAGCGGCCCGACGTGGACGCGGTGTACCTGGCCGCCACCACCGCTCTGACCGGGCAGGGCGGCTGGCCGATGACCGTGTTCCTCGACCACGACCGGCACGCGTTCTACGCCGGGACCTACTTCCCGCCACAGCCGCGTGGCGGCAGCCCCAGCTTCCGGATGGTGCTGACGGCGATCGCGGCGGCCTGGACCGAGCGCAGGCCTGAAATCGAGCAGGCGGCCCAGCGGATCGTGCGGCATCTGCGGCAAGAGCCGGTCGATCCGCGCGCGTTGACGGCCGAGCTGTCCGACCACGCCCTGGCGGTGCTGGTGCGGGACTTCGACGACGTGGACGGCGGATTCGGGCGGGCACCGAAATTCCCGCAGCCGATGGTGCACGAATGGCTCCTGCGCCGGTACGCGCGCACCGGCGACCGGGCGGCGCTGGAAATGGTCGAACTGACGCTCACCCGGATGGCGCAAGGCGGCCTCTACGATCAGCTCGCCGGCGGCTTCGCCCGGTACAGCGTCGATGCCCACTGGTTGGTGCCGCACTTCGAGAAGATGCTCTATGACAACGCCCTGCTCATGCGGGTGTACCTGCACTGGTGGCGGGCAACGGGCTCGCAACCGGCCAGGCGGGTCGTCTCCGATACGGCGCAGTTCCTGCTGGACGAGTTGCGCACGCCGGAAGGCTGCTTCGCTGCCTCGCTGGACGCCGACACCGAAGCCGGCGAGGGTGCCTTCTACGTCTGGACGCCGGCGCAGGTGGTGGCAGCGGGCGGCGACCCGCGGGTGCTCGGAGTCAGCGAACAAGGCAACTTCGAACCGGGGACTTCCGTGCTGAGCCTGACTGGACCACCGGACCCGGACTGGCCCCGGATGCGGGCGGCGATGCGGGCCGCCCGGGCGCAGCGGCCGCAGCCGGCACGTGACGACAAGGTGGTGCTCGCCTGGAACGCCTGGGCGGTCGCGGCGCTGGCTGAGGCCGGGGCACTGCTGGGGCAGTCCGACTGGATCGAGGCGGCGGTGGCCTGTCGCGACAGGTTGTGGCAGGTGCACCGGGGCCGGCCGTGGCGGCGGGTGTCGCGCGACGGCGTACCCGGTACCGCCCTGGCGGTGCTGGAGGACCTGGGCGCCCTGGCGATGGCCGAGTTCACGCTGGCGGCGGTGACCGGTGGGCGGGCCGATGCGGGGCTGGAACTGGTAGCAGACCTGCGGCGGTCGTTCCTCGCCGCGGACCGCGACGGTCAGGCCGCAGATGTGCCGACGATCGCGCCCGACCTGACGGACAACGCGACACCGTCCGGCTGGAGCCTGGCGGCCGAGGCGTTGCTCACCGCATCCGCGTACACCGGGGACCAGGGCCTGCGTGAAGAGGCGGAGGACCTGCTCGCCCGGGCTGGTCACCTGGCCGACCACCCCCAGTTCTGGGGGCACGGGCTGGGGGTGCTCGAGGCGATGCTGGACGGCCCGCGGGAGGTGGCGGTGATCGCTGCGCCGGGTTCGGCCATGCACCGCACCGCGCTGCGGGGAACCGCCCCGGGCGCGGTGATCGCCCTGGCGGGACCGCTGTGTGAGGCACGCCCGCGCGTAGCCGGCCAGGACACCGCCTACGTCTGCCGGCACTTCGTCTGTGACACGCCGGTCACCGACCCGCGGATGCTCGCCGAGCAGATCCAGGCCCGGGCGGCGGCCCTGGGTTCCGACTAGTTCAGAGGCGGGCCCAGCCAGGCCAGCAGCGCCTGGTTCACCTGCTCCGGGGCCTCGTTCTGCACGAAGTGGCCGGCCTCGTCGATCAGCACGATGTCGGGTTCGTTGCCGTAGGCCAGCACGCGGCGCAGTGCCTGCGGGGCGATCAGTTCCATCCCCAGGAAGCGGTCCTGGGTGCCCCAGATGATCAACGTCGGCGCAGTGATGGGCCGCAGCCCGCGCAGTTTCCAGGGCTTGCGGAACGCCCCCCGGTACCAGTTGACCGGGCCGCGGGCGTCGGCAGCGTCGGCGATCGCAGCGGCGTACGGGGCGAGGTCCTCGCGGTGCCAGACGCTGCGGTTGTACGACCCCGCGACAATTGTCTTGGGCATGTTCTTGGCGACGAACCGCTCCGGCAGCCAGGGGAGCTGGAAGAAGAACATGTACCAGGACTTCATCAACTGCGCTGGGTTGGTGAGCAGTTCGTGGGACAGCACCGCGGGAGGCGGGCAGTTGAGCACGACCAGCCGGTCGACCCGTTCCGGGTGCAGATGGGCCAGGGTCCACGCGACCCCGCCGCCCCAGTCGTGGCCGACCACCGTGGCCCGCTGCGCCCCGGCGGCGTCGATCATCGCCACCAGGTCCAGAGCCAGATCCGCCGTCGCGTAGGACCCGTCCTTGACCGATCCGGCGTAGCCCCGCTGATTGGGGGCGATCACCCGGTAGCCGGCCGCTGCCAGCGCCGGGATCTGGTGGCGCCACGACACGTTGAGCTCCGGGAAGCCGTGCAGCAACAGGACCAGCGGCCCGTCGCCGGGGCCGTCCATGATGCACTCGAAGTCGCCGCGTGTCGTGTGCAGGATCGTCATGGGGTCATCGTCGCAGGTGTGCCCGGGCCGAGGAGCGACTCGGCCACCTCCGGCAGAACCTCGCCGATGGGGGTGCGCACCACGACGTCGGCCTGCGAGTCGTACGGGGTGGGTTCCGCATTGACGATGGCCAGATGCCGGGCCATGTCGGCCAGGCCTGCCGCCGGCATGACAGTCAGCGTCGTGCCGATGGCCACCAGCAGATCCGCCGAACGGGCGGCCTCGATGGCCGCGTCCAGCACGTCCGGGTCCAAACGCTGGCCGAACGAGATGGTCGCGGTCTTGAGGATGCCGCCGCAGCGCAGGCATCGGGGATCCGGCTCGTCGCGCGCCAGAGTTTCCTGCGTCGGGGTGCGGTGAGCGCATGCGAGGCACTCGACCTCCCAGACCGTGCCGTGCAGTTCCACGACGTCTGTCGACCCGGCCCGCTGATGCAGGCCGTCGATGTTCTGGGTCAGGATCGCTGCCAGGCGGCCCGCTTGCTGGAGGCGGGTGAGCGCGAGATGCCCGGGGTTCGGTTCTGCGGTCCAGGCGGGATGGTGACGGCGGCCCTCCCAGGCCTGCCGGCGGACGTCCTCGTCCTGCAGGTAGGTCTCAATGTCGAACATGGCAGCGGCACCGGGGTTGCGCGTCCACAGGCCGTTCGGGCCGCGGAAGTCCGGGATTCCCGAGTCCGTGCTGGCGCCGGCGCCGGAGAGGACGACGACGCGCCGGCTGCGATTCCACAGGTCGATGAGATGCTGCGCGCCGGTCATGGCTTCAGTATCTGCCACGTGCCTCGCGCGCGCGGCTGCGCCTGCATCGTCCTGGTCATCCGGGAGAGGTAGCTCGTGTGCACCCCGCGACGGCCGCGGCTACTCCGCGGGCTCCCGCCAGCGATTGATCACCCGTGAGGTGAGGGCCACGAGGGCCGCACCCGTCCCCCCGATCAGGACGGTCACCGCCCCCTCCGGGTCGGGCGACAGGCTCAGCGCGAACAGCTGCGACAACGGCGGCACGAACAGCACGACGAGGAACGCCCCGATCATCGACAGCACGATCGCTGCGCGGATCGGGTTCATGGGTCGCGCGGAGACTGCGAGGACCGTGATGGTCACCATGAACAACGCGATCGTGGCGTCCACGCGTGCTTCGTCGATGCTGTCTATGGCCAGCGCGGTGTAGTAGGCCGTGAAGGCGG
>DAOMFH010000248.1:0-3863 GCA_035429705.1 Actinomycetota bacterium | reverse complement strand
AGGTTAGGCCTGCCTGAGCATGGCCGCCGGGCAGGCCCGGCTTAGCCTGGTGAGCAGTACCCCGTGGGGGTAGCGACACTTGGGGAGGAACCGCCATGCCCGTCAACAACCGCTCCATGGCCGCGATCGGCGCCGCGCTGCTGGCTGCCGGCGCCCTGAGCGCCTGCTCATCCGGCGAACCGAAGGATTCGGCCAGCACACCGGCCGGCTGCCCGCTGACGGTGGCCGACCCCTGGGTGAAGGCCACGGACACCGAGATGACCGGCGCCTTCGGCGTCATCACGAACCCGGGCGAGCAGGAAGTCACGATCACGTCGGCCACCAGCCCCGCAGCCGGGATGGTGGAGATCCACGAGGTGGTGGACAAGGACGGCCAGATGGTCATGCAGCCCAAGGCGGGCGGCCTGGTGGTGCCGGCCGGCGGCACGGCGGAACTGAAGCCCGGCGCCGACCACCTGATGCTCATGGAACTGCCCAAGCCCATTGAGGCCGGTGACGAGGTCGAGATCACCGCGACCTGCAGCACCGGCGGTACGGTGACCTGGACCAGCGTCGCCAAGCCGTTCGAGGGTGGCGCTGAGAGCTACGAACCCGAGGGCGACGGCGCGATGGAATCGATGCCGGCGCAGAGCTGAGCCAGATGAGCACCGACGACGCACCGTCCCGCGGCCTGAGCCGCCGCGGGCTGCTCGGCGGCCTGGCGCTGGGTGCCGGTGGCCTGGCCGTCGGTGCGGCTGCGGGCTACGCGGTGGCCGCGGAACCCGCTTCCGACACGGACTCGTCCGAGCTGGGAACCACCGTCGAGCCTTGCCACGGCCCCCATCAGGCGGGGGTGGCCACCACCTTGCAGTCGAACGCCAGCTTCATCGCCCTGAACCTCAAGGACGGGGTCGACCGCGATGCGCTGATCCGTATGATGCGGCTGCTCACCGACGACGTGGAGCGCCTGACCCAGGGCAAGCCGGCGCTGGCCGACCCGCAGCCCGAACTCGCCCAGGTCCCGGCCCGGCTGACCGTGACCGTCGGGTTCGGCATGGGCCTGTTGCGTGCCGCCGGTCTGGCCGGCCAGGCCCCGAAATGGCTGCGCCAGGGGTTGCCGGCCTTCTCGATTGACAAACTCCAGCCCCGGTGGAGCGGTGGGGACGTGCTGCTGCAGGTCGCCGCGGAAGACCCGGTGACGGTCTCGCACGCCGTGCGGGTACTGGTCACCGACGCTGGCCCCTTCGCGACCGTGCGCTGGGCGCAGTCGGGTTTCCACCGCCCGGCCAACACCGCCCCCGCGGGAATCACCGGGCGCAACCTGATGGGGCAGGTGGACGGAACGATCAACCCGGAGCGGGGCACGGCGGACTTCGACCAGGTGGTCTGGGAGCCGGCGGACAGCTCACCGGCCTGGCTGCGCGGCGGTACCGCAGCAGTCGTCCGCCGGATCGCGATGGACCTGACCACCTGGGGCGGAATGGACCACCACGCCAAGGAGGAGGCCATCGGCCGCCGCCTTTCCGACGGGGCGCCGCTGACCGGCGGTGACGAGTTCACCGCGCCAGATTTCGAGGCGACCAACGAGTACGGCTTCCCGGTCATCCCGGAGACGTCCCACATGCGCCTGGCGCGACCGGCCCAGTCGACTGATCGCGTCCTGCGCAGGCCCTACAACTACGACGACGGCCCGACCGACGCCGGTCTGATCTTCACCGCGTTCATGGCCGATCCCGATGAGCAGTTCGTGCCGATCCAGCAGCGTCTGGCCGACTCGGACGTGCTCAACATCTGGACCACTCCGATCGGCTCCGCGTTGTTCGCGGTGCCGCCGGGGTTCGAACCGGGCCAGTACATCGGGCAGACTCTGCTGGGTTGAGCCGTTTCCGAGGAGGCCCATGAGACTCTCGCAGCGCGCACTCACGGTCGAGCCGTTCCACGCGATGGCGTTCGGCCAGCAGGCCGCTGGACTGGAGGCCGCCGGCCACCATGTGGTCAAACTCATGCTGGGCGAACCCGACTTCGGGGCGCCGCCGGCCGCCCGCGCGGCGATGTGCGAGGTCATGGACGGCCGGCCCCTGCCGTACACGCAGGCGCTGGGCACTCCGGCCCTGCGCGAGGCGATCGCCGGGTTCTACCGGGAACGGCACGGCGTCGAAGTCGACCCGGCCCGGATCATGGTCACCTCCGGCGCTTCCGCCGCGCTGCTGCTGGTTACTGCCGCCACCGTCGACCCCGGCGACGAAGTGGTCATGGCCGACCCCTCCTACCCCTGCAACCGGCAGCTCATCGACACGTTCGGCGGCCGGGTGGTCACGGTCCCGACCACCGCCGCGACCCGTTTCCAACTCGACGCGGCCTGCGTCGAACAGGCCTGGACCGATCGCACGAACGCGGTCATGATCGCCACCCCATCCAACCCCACCGGCACCTCGGTGCCCTTCGATGAACTGAGCGCCATCTGCGAGTTGGCGCGTTCCCGGGGCGCGTGGCGGATCGTGGACGAGATCTACCTGAACCTCAGCGACCCCGGCCCGGACGGCTCGGCACCGCGCAGCGTCCTGTCGGCCGACCCGGACGCGATCGTGCTCAACAGTTTCTCCAAGTACTTCGGGATGACCGGCTGGCGGCTCGGCTGGGGCATCGTCCCCGAGGAACTCGTGCCGGCCATGGAACGGCTGTCGATGAACTACTTCCTGTGCGCGTCCGCCCCGGCCCAGCAGGCGGCGCTGGCCTGCTTCACCCCGGAGTCGCTGGCGGTCTGCGAGCAGCGGCGCGAGGAACTGCTGGCCCGCCGCGCGCTGATCCTCGACGGCCTGGCGCGCATCGGCCTGCCGGTGCCGGTCGTGCCGGATGGCGCGTTCTACGTCTACTTCGACGTGTCCGGCACTGGCCTCGGCTCATGGGAGTTCTGCGAGCGGGCCCTGCATGAGGCGCATGTCGCCTTGACCCCCGGCCGGGACTTCGGCACGCACACCGCCGACACCCACGTACGCCTGTCCTACGCCGCCTCGCGCTCCGAACTGACCGAGGGGCTGACCCGGCTCGAGGCATTCCTGCAGACCCTCGGCGCGGTCTGACGGACGGCCAAGGGCGTTGGGCACCTGAGACACTGCAGGGGTGAGCGACACACCCACCGACGACGAGCACATCCTGGCGGCACTGACTGCGCTCAGGCAGCGGATCGACGCCGCTGCCCGCAACAGCGGACGGGATCCGCAGGACGTGCAACTACTGCTGGCAACCAAGACCGTCCCCGCCGAGCGGATCCTGGTCGCGCTACGGGCCGGATACACGCTGATCGGCGAGAACCGCGCGCAGGAACTGACCCAGAAGGCCGAGGCCCTCGCGGCCGTCCCTCACGAGGCCCACTTCATCGGCCACCTGCAGAAGAACAAGATCAACCACGTGCTGCGCCACGCCAGTTGCATCCAGTCGATCGACAACATCGTCCTGGCCGATCAGGTGGCCACCCGCGTCCCTGAATCCCGGGTCCCGCTGGACGTGTTCGTCCAAGTGAACACGTCCGCCGAGGAGTCGAAGTACGGTTGCGCGCCGTCCGAAGCCCTCGATCTGGCCCGGCACGTCGGGGGGTTGCCGCAGTTGCGGCTGCGCGGCTTCATGACCATCGGGCTGTTCTCCGACGACCTCGTCGCGGTGCGCGCCAGCTACCGCCGGTTGCGCGAGGTCCGGGACGAGGTGCTCGCGGCCGGCCATCCCGGCACCGAGGATGCCCGGGAGTTGTCCATGGGGATGAGCGGCGACCTCGAGCCGGCGATCGAGGAGGGAGCGACGATGGTCCGCGTCGGGACCGCCGTGTTCGGGGTCCGGCCCACCTCGGATGCCTACTACTGGCCGCCGGGCTGAGTCGTACCTCGGGGGCA
>DAOMFH010000247.1:0-3865 GCA_035429705.1 Actinomycetota bacterium | reverse complement strand
CAGTTCGGCATGTCCGGCTGTGTCGGCTGCGGCCGCTGCATCACGTGGTGCCCGGCGGCCATCGACGTCACCGAAGAACTGGCGGGCCTGCGCGCCGCCGCGGATCCGCAACAGTAGGAGGACGATATGCGCACGATCGCCGAACTTCTCGAGGACAGCCCCTTCTTCGCCGGCCTGGACGCGCAGGCCCTGGCCGTGTTCGCGGGCTGCGCCCAGACCGCCCGGTTCGACACCGGAGAACTGCTGTTCCGAGCCGGTCAGCCGGCGGACACGTTCTACGTGATCCGTCACGGCCTGGTGTCGATCGAGATGCACGCCCCGGCCAAGGGCGCGGTCACCCTGACCACCCTCGACGACGGCGAGGTGGTCGGCTGGTCGTGGCTGATCCCCCCGTACGTCTGGGTCTTCGACGCCCGGGCCGCCGCGCCCACCAGCGCGGTGTCCTTCGACGGTGCCTGCCTGCGCGCCAAGTGCGACGCCGATCCGGCCCTCGGCTACGCCCTCATGCAGCGGGTGTCGCAGATGATGTACGAGCGGCTGCAGGCCACCCGGGTACAACTGCTGGACTTGTACGGCGACGCGTCATGAGCGCGATCGACACCCTTCCCGCTGTCAGCGATCCCATGCTGCCCAGCCGGTACCGGGTCGTCGAGACGCACATGGACACCGGGGACACGGTCACCCTGGACCTCGAGCCGGTCGACGGCCCGCCGCTGGTGTACACCGCCGGGCAGTTCACCATGCTGCACGCCTTCGGAGTCGGGGAGGTCCCCATCTCGATCAGCGGCGACAGCACCCGCCCGGGGCCGCTACGGCACACGATCCGCGACGTCGGCAGCGTCACGCACGCCCTGGTGACCGCACAGCCCGGCACCGTGATCGGGGTGCGCGGACCCTACGGAACCGGCTGGGAGGTCGCCGACGGCCGGGGCGGGGACGTGGTGCTCGTTGCCGGCGGGATCGGACTTGCCCCGCTGCGCCCGGCCCTGTGGGAGATCTGCTCACAGCGCGACGCCTACGGACGGGTGGTCCTGCTGTACGGCTCCCGCTCCCCCGACGACGTCCTGTTCGACCCGGATCTACGTTCCTGGGCCCACGATCACGGCATCGGGGTCGAGGTGACCGTCGACTACAGCCCGCCGAGTTGGAACGGCCGGGTCGGGCCGGTCACCACCCTGGTCAGCCGGGCGGGGTTCGATCCCGCCCATACCCTGGCGCTGGTGTGCGGGCCGGAGATCATGATGACGCTGACCGCCAGCGCTCTGCTGACCCGAGGTGTTGCCGCAGAGCGCATCCGGTTGTCGATGGAGCGGAACATGAAGTGCGGGGTGGGCCTGTGCGGCCACTGCCAGTTGCGTGAACTGATCCTGTGTGTGGACGGCCCGGTCCTGCCCTACAGCCGGCTGGCGCCGCTGATGGACATCCGGGAGTTGTGATGACCGAACACGATGCCCCCACTCTGGCCGTCTGGAAGTTCGCCTCGTGCGACGGCTGCCAGTTGACGCTGCTCAACTGCGAGGCTGAGTTGCTCTCGCTGGCTGAGAGCGTGCGGATCGCCTACTTCCCGGAGGCCACCAGCGCAACCGTCGACGGGCCCTACGACATCTCGTTGGTGGAGGGCTCTATCACGACCCCGGACGATGCCCAGCGCATCCTGCAGGTGCGCGCGGAGTCTCGTCTGCTCATCACCATCGGGGCCTGCGCGACCAGCGGCGGGATTCAGGCCCTGCGCAACTTCGCCGACGTCGCGCAGTTCCAGGCGGCGGTCTACGCCCACCCCAACTACATCGCCACCCTCGACCGGTCCACCCCGATCTCCGCCCACGTCAGTGTCGACTACCAACTGCGCGGCTGCCCGATCGACCGGGCGCAACTGCTCGAAGTGCTCGCGGCATTCCTGCAGCACCGCCGGCCCCGGATCCCCACCTACAGCGTGTGCGTGGAATGCAAGCGCCGCGGAGCTGTGTGCGTAGCCGTCGCCCACGGCGAGCCCTGCCTGGGCCCGGTCACCCAGGCCGGCTGCGGGGCACTGTGCCCGGCGTTCCACCGGGGCTGCTACGGCTGCTTCGGGCCGCAGGACACCCCCAACACGGCCTCCCTGGCCAGTCGGCTGCGCCAGCAGGGGATGACACCGGTGGACGTGCAGCGGATCTTCCGCACGTTCAACGCCGGGGCCGAGGCTTTCCGTGCCGAGAGCGAGCGTGTGGCCGAGGAGGTGGGACCATGACCGGCTCGTCGAACCGGGTCCTGCGGGTGGGGACCCTGGCCCGCGTGGAGGGCGAGGGCGGGATGCTCGTGCACGTGCACGACGGGCGGGTCCAGGACGTCCAGTTGCGCATCTTCGAGCCGCCCCGGTTCTTCGAGGCGTTCCTGCGCGGCCGGGCCTGGACCGAACCACCGGACATCACCGCGCGGATCTGCGGGATCTGCCCCGTGGCCTACCAGATGAGCGCGTGTCTGGCGATCGAACAGGCCTGCGGCGTGCAGGTGCCCGAGGAGATCCGGCTGATGCGCCGGCTGCTCTACTGCGGGGAGTGGATCGAGAGCCACGCCCTGCACATCTTCTTCCTGCACGCCCCCGACTTCCTCGGCTTCGACGGCGGCATCGAGATGGCCCGCGAGCACCGAGGTGTGGTTGAGTCGGCCCTGCGCATGAAGCAGGCCGGCAACGATCTGATGGCAGTCGTGGGCGGCCGCTCGGTGCACCCGGTGAACGTCCGGCTGGGCGGCTTCCACCGCATGCCCACCAGAGACGAACTGGCTGCCGTGCGCCCCGACCTGGTTCGGGCTCGCGACGAGGCGCTCGCAGCGGTGGAACTGGTGGCGGGGTTCGACTTCCCCGACTTCGAACAGCCCTACTTGTACGTGGCGCTGGACGCCTCCCACGGCTATCCGCTGGAGTCCGGCGACCTGCTCACCAGCGATGGGATGGCCGCACCGGTCTCGCAGTTCGGCGAGCACGTCGTCGAGGAGCACGTGCCGCACTCCAACGCCCTGCACGCCACCTTCGACGGGCAGCGCTACGTCGTGGGACCGCTGGCCCGGTACAGCCTGCACTCCGGGTCGTTGTCACCGCTGGCGGCACAGGCGGCTCGCGCGGCCGGGCTCGGTCCCACCTGTCGCAACCCGTTCCAATCGATCATCGTGCGCACCGTGGAACTCGTGTACGCCCTCGACGAGGCCATTCGGATCATCGACGAGTGGCGGGGGGCGCCAGCCGCCGCAGTACCCGTGCCCGCCCGCGCCGGCGAGGGCCACGGCGCGACCGAGGCACCGCGCGGACTGCTCTACCACCGGTACCGGATCGACGACGAGGGCCGGATCCTGGACGCGCAGATCGTGCCGCCCACCTCGCAGAACCAGCCGAGCATCGAGGACGACCTGCGCGGCTTCGTGCAGGAACGCCTCGATCTGCCGCACGACGAACTGACCCGGCAATGCGAGATGGCGATCCGCAACTACGACCCGTGCATCTCGTGCGCCACCCACTTCCTCGACCTGACCGTCCAGCGGACATGAGCCCGCTGATCGTCGGCCTGGGATCGCCAGATCGAGGAGATGATGCGGTGGGACCGCTGGTTGCCCGGGCTCTGGCGCAGATGCAGTTGCCCGGCATCGAGGTGGTCGCGCACGCGGACCCGACCGCACTGGTGGATCTGATGGCCGGGCGGGAACCGGTGGTGGTGATCGACGCCCTGCGATCCGGACGGGCTGCCGGGACGCTGACCGTTCTGGAGACCGGCGTGGACCTGCCGCCTCTACCGGCTCCGACGAGCACGGGACCGGCCGGCACCCATGGCATCGGGCTGCCGGCCGCGCTGGAACTTGCCCGCGTGCTGGAACGGCTTCCCCGCCGGGTCGTCGT
>DAOMFH010000246.1:1991-3871 GCA_035429705.1 Actinomycetota bacterium | reverse complement strand
ACGGCGAGAATCGGGAGGAGGCCTGCAGAGCAGGCCGACGGCTCTCGTCACCCGCGAGCGTCCCGCAGGGGCGCGACGGGGAGGAGACCGCGGCGTCCCGCAGGGGCGCGACGGGGAGGAGACCGCCACGGGCTACGGCTCAGACTGACTGTCTGTCTCAGAGCCACCCACAGGGGGATGCCACAGTCGAAGGTCGACGTGGCGGGCCACCAGAGGGAAGTCCTTGTCAGTGGTCAGCAGGGTGTGGTGACCAGCGATGGCCAGTTGCGCGATCAGAGCGTCGATCGTCCCGACCTGGACACCAACGGATCGCAGTGTGGTGCGCAACTGCGCGGCAGCGATGTGGTCCTCCCACGTCGGCACCAGGTACTCCAGCGCGTGAAAGGTGTCGATGATCTGCGTCCTCGATTGCTCATGCACCACACCTTGCAGCAGCTCCTGCAGAACGACGCCGGTGGTGGCAACGACGTCACCCCCGGCGAGCGCATCGTGCAGCGGCCGCACCTCAGGGACATCGGCGGGTGTGTCGCGGCGCAGCGCCAGGGACCAGACGCTGGTGTCAACCAGCAGACTCATCCGCGCGAACGCTCGCTCTTGTGGTCATAGGACGGGTCGAACTCGACCTGACCGAACAGTTCGAGGATGCGGACCTGCTCGCGCCGTGCGATGAACTCCTCCAACGCACGTGTCACGGCGGCCTTCTTCGTCCGCTCACCACTGACCGACAGGGCGCGGTCGAGCAGGTCAGGATCGATCGCCAGGTTCGTAGCCATGTGTGCCTCCTCACACATGGGTCTACACACCGATCTGGACAGCGAAAAGGCGTCATCGTGCCGATACGCACATTGGTACCTGGGCCCGGTTGAGGGCTGCCGCAGCCGCGGATGGCGCTCAGCATCCACTTCCTGCACCTCGTCGGCCGAGCAGTCCGCCCGCTCGCGCAGCGGGTCAAGACGATCGCCCGCATCACCCCAGGCCAGTGAGCCAGTCCTCGATCGGACGTACGGCGGCGTCGGGCGAGTTGAGCCACGCTTCGAGTGCGGCGATCAGCGGCCCCGGGTTACGTCGCGTCCGGGGGAAGGTGCGACTGCTGGTGAACAGCACCGAGGTCACGGGCCGGCCTGCCTCCTCGGACCTGCGCAGCAGCGGGGCGAAGTCCTTGACGTTCTCAGTGACGATTCGTCGACCATGCTCCCCGGCCCAACCGAAGAGTTCCGCGTCGGAGAGCGCGCGTAGATCTTCCTGGTCGGCGACCGCGATGACGTCGTGGCCGCGCAGGCGCAGGGTGGCTGCGACCACCGGGGCGTGCATCTCGTCGAGCAGCAGCGCCACGTTCGCGGCGACTCGCCTGCGACTGGCGCTAGCCAATGAGCCGCTGCTCTGCACGCCAGGCCTCCTCCGCCGCGGCGGAGGCGCGATCAGCTTCGGCGATCTCGGCGTCGATCTCGGCGGGGTGCGCGGCGTAGTAGTGCATCGCGACTCGCACCCGAGTCTCCGGTATCGCGAGAATCTCGGCCGTCGCTGCCACGGCGGACTCGCCGCGTTCGTCGATCTCGCGCAGAGCCTTGGCGATCTCCCACACATCCGGGCCGAACGCGAGTGCGGCTCGGCGCCCGCTCGGGCCGTCCTTGAACACCACGCCGGGATGCTCGGCCATCCGCAGCCCCTCATCCACGAGTCTCTGCACGATTCCCGAAGCCGTCGCCCCTGGGGTGGCCCGTGCCCGACGGCGCACGCGGTCCAGCAGTTGCGGGTCGAACCGGATCGACAAGGGCATCGCCATGTAGGTCATCGTAGTGCATGCGCTACATCTCCATGCCGACGTGCAATCAACCTCATGCGGATCGTCCGTGCGAGGGTCCGAGTCGGAGACTGGCGGG
>DAOMFH010000246.1:0-1891 GCA_035429705.1 Actinomycetota bacterium | reverse complement strand
GCGACCGGTATTGACGCATCAGGCCAGACGCTGCTCACCGTTTCCAGCCTGACCGCAGTCGCGCACGAGTCCGGACACCTACACTGCTGCCGTGACCCCACCGCCCGACCCCGCGGAACACCGAACGCCGGACGGGCTGATCGTCCTGCCCCGCGACGCCGGTCCAACCGCCACCGTCGCCGTTCTGCACCCCTGGTGGGGACTCACCGAATTCATAGCCGACCGATGCCGGGAACTGGCCCGGGCCGGCTACCTGGCCGTGGCACCTGACCTCTACCGCGGCGAGGTGGCCAGCACCCCGGAGGAAGCGCAGCGGTTGCGCAAGAAGCGGTACCCCGGATCTACGTGGCGGCGCATCGTCGCCACTGTGCAGTCGGCCCGGACCGAGCACAGTCCGGACACGCCGGTCGGACTGATCGGCTACTCGATGGGGGGCCACTGGGCTCTGTGGCTCGCCAGCCAGGCACGTGCCGAAGTCCCCACCATCTCGGCAACTGTCGTCTACTACGCGACCCGGGCCTGCGACTTCGCGGCGAGCCAGGCGGCGTTCCAGTTCCACTTCGCCGAGTCCGATCCCTTCGTCTCCGCCTCGGGAATAGCGGCTCAAGAACGCGCGCTGCGAGCGGCGGGCCGACCGTACGAGATTCACCGCTACCCGGGGACCGGGCACTGGTTCGCCGAGCACGACCGCCCCGAGGCGTATCAGCCCGATGCGGCGGCATTGTCGTGGGACCGGACCCTGGCTTTCCTGGGGCAACGCCTCGCGGACTGATCCCGCCGAGAGTGTCAAGCCACCCATCCGAGGGGCGCCACAACCCGAGAATCAGGAGCGTCCGTCCGTCAGGCCGTTTCCACATCGGTCGCCACCGCCTACATCGCCAAAGCACGCCGGCACCGTCCCGACTGTGGTCCAGTCCCTGTACGCAATCCGATGTTGCAGACCGGGCTTCCGCCTGCTCACTGACTGGCCTGTTTCCGCGCAGATGGCCCGCCGGAAGGGGACATCGGCGCGGCAACAGGGCAGCCATTGGAACTTGCGGTCCTCATCATGGCCGCCAGCCCGGGTGGCTCAACCAAACTGGCGGTCCACCCCGTGGCGATGTCAACCAGATGGCAGATATTCCGCAAACCGCGTCCCGCGGCTCAACTCAGGACCGGACCTGCACGTGGAATATGTGCCGCCAGGTGCCGTCCTTGCGATGGATCGACTCGCACCAGCCGCGAGCTCCGTCGTACTTCCCGGACCCGCCCACCACCGGGCGGACGACCGAGGTCCGTTCGGCAAACGTCGGAGCCTGCTGCTCGTACGCCGCCACCCCGCCAACGACCAGTTGGTTCTGGCGTTTGCCGATCGTGAAGATCAGGTCCGCGGCCCGCAGTTCCTTGCCCGCCGCGGGCTTGCCCACTTCCGTGGTGAGCAGCGAACCGGTCATGAAACCGATCCGGGCGGATTTGCCGGGTTTGGTGAGTTGGGTGTAGTAGGTCCGGATGTCGCCCGGGCTGGCCACACCTGGGGTTACAGGTCGCACATGGGCACCCAACGCCGGATGGGCCACCTTCACGACCAAGTCCGAGTCGGCGACAGCGGGCGATACGGATGCGCCCAGGATGCAGACGCTCGCGAGAATGGATCGGAACATGCGCCGACTCTAGAACGCCACTCCCCTTGCCCGCCGCGTGAAGCGGGGGCGGTCCCCCGACCACGGACTGACCCCTTCCCGCGCAGATGACCCGCTACAAGAGGACATCGCCGCGGGAACGGGACAGAACCTCGTCAAGAGCCAGGTCGCCAGCCCAACCAGGGCCAACCGTTCCGGGCCACCTGCGGCAAGGATCAGTCCCGGCCGAACAGATCGCGGGTGTACACCTTGTCCATCACGTCGCGGATCTC
>DAOMFH010000245.1:0-3891 GCA_035429705.1 Actinomycetota bacterium | reverse complement strand
CGGGGCACATGAGCGCCATGTTGTGGAACGGCGTGATGAGCACCCCGCGGTTCGACAGGTAGAGGTGCAGATACTCCTCGATCTCGTCATCATGAGCGGCCGCGGACTCGGAACCGGTGCGCGGCTTGGGCCGGCAGAAGCGGTACTCCGCCCGGGCACCGAGTTGCTCGACCGACCACGGCACGTCGTACTTGTCTAGGACCGCCTGGACCCCTTCGCGGAACCGCGTGCCCAGTTCGATCATGTGCTCGAAGTTGGCTTCGGTCAGGACTTCCTCGAGCGTCGCCCGCATCGCCGCGGTGGACAGCACGTTGCCGGCCAGGGTGCCGCCCACTCCCCCGACGTCCACCAGGTCTGCGTCGGGGTGGTTGCGCACACCGTCGGCGATCGCCTCGCTGATCCCGTAGGCGCCGCTGGGGATTCCCCCGCCGATGCTCTTGCCGATGACGAGGATGTCCGGTTTCAGATCCCAGGCCATGGTGCAGCCCCCCGGGCCGGCCGAGATGGTGTGTGTCTCGTCGATCAGCAGCAGCGAGCCGTACTTCGTGCACAGCCGGCGGACCGCCTCGAGGAACCCCGGCTCCGGCAGCACGATGCCGATGTTGGTCAACGCCGGTTCCATGACCACGACTGCCACGTCTCCATGCGCCAGGCCGGCCTCGACGCTGGCCAGATCGTTGAACTCGGCCACCCGGGTCGTCTCGGCCACCGGATAGGCGGGGCCGACATTGCCGGCCCGCGGCGCGGTCGTGCCGTCCGGTCCCGCGATCACGAAGGTCTCGTCGACCGACCCGTGATAGCAGTAGGAGAACGCCATCACCTTCGGCCGGCCGGTCACCATCCGGGCCACCCGCAGAGCCCACCGGTTGGCATCGGTGGCGGTGAGACTGAAGGACCACAGCGGGAGCCCGAAGCGCCGGGTGAGGTCCTCAGCGACCCACTCGGCGTCCTCGCTGGGCATCATCGTGGTGATCCCGCCGAGGTCGCCGATGCGGCGCTGCACCGCGGCCACAGTGGCGGCCGGTGAATGACCGGCCATCGAACCGGTGTCACCGAGCGCGAAGTCGACGTATTCGTGACCGTCGAGGTCCACCACCCGGTTGCCGTGTGCCCGGGCCAGGTAGAGGGGATAGCCCCCGGACCACTTGTTCATCCAGGTCATGGGCACCCGCCCGAAGAGATGGTCGGCGGCGTCGAATGCGGCCCGGGAGCGGGACGTTCGCTGTTCGTGGGTGGCGCGTTCGGCAGCGAGTGCAGCCGTCAGTTTCGCACGATCGATGGACATTCTGCTCCTATCTTCGGTCCTTGTGGGCGTAGTACCTGCCGACGAAGGGCACATAACTCGACGACAGCCGGCTCAGCGGAATCACGGGGTGCTTGAGTTCGGCGAAAGCCGGTGGGGGCGCCTGTCCGGTCACCACCTCGCCCAGGCGATGACCCAGCCAGCCGTTGAGACTCACGCCGGTGCCGTTGCAGCCACTGGCGTACCAGACACCGTCGACAGTGCCGACGTGCGGGAGCCGGTCAAGGGTCATCGCCACGTACCCGGTCCAGGCGTAGTCGATGGTGACACCGCGCAGTTGCGGGTGGATCCGGATCATGTTGTCGTACAGGAAGTCGCGGGCCACGGGGACGTCGACCGGGTCCAGCCGGTTGCGTCCCCCGAAGATCATGCGGCCGTCCGGGGTGAGCCGCCAATAGAACAGCAGGTTCTTGGTGTCGACCATCATCTGCGCACCGATCAGTTCCCGCAGTTCGGCGGCGAGGGGTCGCGTGGCGATGATGTACGAGTTGATCGGCAGGACTCGCCGGGCCAGATCGGGGACGGCCTCGTCGGCATAGGCGTTGGTGCCCACGATTACCTGCCGGGCCTGCACGGACCCGCGAGTGGTGTCGATCACGAACCCGCCGGCCTCCCGGCGAATCCCCGTCGCGGCCGTGCGGTCGCGTAGCTGCGCACCCGCCGCCGTCGCTTGCGAGGCCATCCCCGCGTGCAGTTTCGCCGGGTGCAGCCCGCCGACCCGGGCGATGCTGACCGCCGAGTCGAACGCCGCGCTGCCGATCCGTTCCCGCACCTGCGACCGGTCCAGGTACTCCACCTCCTGCCCCGCGGCCCGCAGCTCGCCGGCCAGCGCCTTGAGGTGCGGGGTGTGATGGGGAGTGTGCGCGAGATACAACTGCCCGGTGCGTGCATAGTCGCAGTCGATCTCGGCACCGAGCCGCTCGGTGTGGTCGAAGGCCTCGTAGACCTCGTCATACAGCCGGGTGGCGAGCCCGCCGTACTTCTTGGCCAGCGTCTGCGGACCGGCTTTCAACTCCGGGATCACCATGCCGCCGTTGCGGCTGGAAGCGCCCCAGCCCAGCGGCTCCTTGTCCAGCACCAACACAGTCGCTCCGGCTGCTGCCACCGACCGCCCAGCGCCGAGTCCGCAGTACCCGGCCCCCACCACGACCACGTCGACCTGGTCCGGCAGGTCTGCGTCCGCGATCGCCGGCGGCGACACCTGTTCCCGCCACAGGCACGCCTCGCGATACGAGTCGGAAAGGATGGCGGGCATGAGGCGAGGGTACTCCACAGACATCTGACGTGTGCGGTTTCCGATTGGGGCTGGCTGGATCCCCGGGGCAAACCGTACGCTATGGGGCATGGCTGATTCTGATTCCGTCGTTACCAGTAACTCCGCGGCGTTCGACCTCGACCGCGCCCATGTCTTCCACTCCTGGAGCGCGCAGGGCGCCCTGAAGCCGCTGGTGTTCGAGTCCGGTGCCGGCAGTCGTTTGTGGGACTTCGAGGGGAACTCCTTCCTCGACTTCTCCAGCCAGTTGGTCAACACGAACATCGGCCATCAGCACCCGAAGGTGGTGCAGGCGATCTGCGAGCAGGCCGAGGTCCAGGTCACGCTGGCACCCCAGCACGCGTCCCTGGTCCGCGGCCAGGCCGCCGAGGCGATCACGGCGATCGCGCCCGCGGGGCACAACAAGGTGTTCTTCACCAACGGCGGCGCGGACGCTGCGGAGAACGCGATCCGTATGGCGCGTCTGCACACCGGCAAAGACAAGGTCCTGTCCTTCTACCGCAGCTACCACGGCAACACCGGCGCGGCGATCAACGCCACCGGGGATCCCCGCCGCTGGCCCAACGAGTACGCCACCGGCCACGTGCACTTCTTCGGCCCCTACCTGTACCGCACCTCGTTCTGGGCCACCGACGAGCAGCAGGAGTGCGAACGGGCCCTGGCCCATCTCGAGCAGGTCATTGCGTTCGAGGGACCGAACACGATCGCCGCGATCCTGCTGGAGACCGTGGTCGGTACCGCCGGTGTGCTCATCCCGCCGCCGGGGTATCTCGCCGGGGTACGGGCACTGTGCGACAAGTACGGCATTGTGTACATCGCCGACGAGGTCATGGCCGGGTTCGGCCGCACCGGTGAGTGGCTGGCGATCGACCACTGGGGGGTCAACCCCGACCTCATCATCTTCGCGAAGGGGTCCAACTCCGGCTACGTGCCGCTCGGCGGCGTGATCCTCAGCGACGAGATCGCCGCGACGTTCGACGACCGGGTCTTCCCGGGCGGCCTGACCTACAGCGGCCACCCACTGGCCTGCGCCTCGGCGCTGGCCACGATCACCGCCATGCGCGATGAAGGCGTCGTGGAGCACGCCAAGAAGATCGGCGACACCGTCATCGGACCGGGCTTGCGCGAACTGGCCGACAAGCACCCGGTGATCGGTGAGGTCCGCGGGCTGGGCGTCTTCTGGGCACTGGACCTGGTCACCGACCGGACGACCCGGGCACCCCTGGCCCCCTACGGCGGAACCAGCGAAGCGATGGGTGCGCTGTCCAAGGCCTGCGTGTCCCGCGGCCTGCTGCCGTTCACCAACTTCAACCGG
>DAOMFH010000244.1:0-3896 GCA_035429705.1 Actinomycetota bacterium | reverse complement strand
CGTCCATCGGCGGTCCAACCCTTCGCGCTGGCCCGGAGAATCAAAACGACACTTACAGTTGGCTGCCCGATCTGTCACCCTTCCGGTATGGGCATGTCCAGCCATCATCATGACCCGCGACTGCGGGCTGGCCCGGGTGCGCGATGACCAGCGAATCGCGGGCGGCCACCGCGACCTCCGCAGGGCCGGAGACACCTACCCGGTCCTCCGAAGGGCCGGCGCCAACCGCATCCGCGCCGCGTAGTCACGTCGGGCTGACCGTGATCGCGCAGGACCCGACTGTGCGGGACGCGGCGGGCCGGATCGTCACCGCGGTGGCGCCGGTTCCCTGGGCGAGGCTGGAGGCCGGTCCGCGTTCGGCCCGGTTCCACGTGGTGGACTACGACGCCTCCGCCGGGATCCTGTATCCCGCGGCCCAACTGCCCGCAGACCAGGACGGGTTCGCCGACGCCGATGCCACCACATTGCTCACCGACTTCGCCTTCCATGCCCAGCAGGTCTACGCGATCGCCGCCCGCACCCTGGCGACCTTCGAGTTCGCCCTGGGGCGGCGCGTCGCCTGGGGGTTCCCGGGACATCACCTGCACCTGGTGCCGCATGCGTTCAGTGAGGCCAACGCGTACTACTCCGGCGAGGACCGTGCGCTGCTGTTCGGGTACGTGCCCGGCGGGGACGGACCCCCGGTCTACACGTGTCTGTCCCACGACGTAGTGGCCCATGAGACCGCCCACGCCGTGCTGGACGGTTTGCGGCATCGCTTCCTCGAGCCGGGACTGCCCGATCAGGCGGCATTCCACGAAGGTTTCGCCGATGTCGTGGCCCTGCTGTCGGTCTTCTCGCTGCGCGCAGTGGTGGAGGTGTGCCTGGGTCCGGAGGACGGTGAAGGAAGGATCAGCCGGGACGCGGTCACTGCGCAACGGCTGCGCGAAAGTGTGCTGACCGGAGTCGCCGAACAACTCGGTGACGTCCTGACACAGGGGCGCGGCGCGCTGCGGCAGTCCGCACTGACCCCGCCGCCGCCCGGGTGGGACCAGGATCCCGCGTACGCCGAACCGCACGCTCGGGGTCAGGTGCTCGTCGCAGTGGTCCTCGACGTGCTCATCGACATCTGGATCCAGCGGATGGAACCGCTGTTGGCGCCCGATTCCGGCCGCTCCCCCCGGAGCATCGATCGGGCCCGGGCCGCTGAGGAGGGTGCGAAGGCCGCCGGCCATCTGCTGACCATGCTCATCCGGGGCCTGGACTACCTGCCGCCGGTGGAGTTCGAGTTCGGTGACTTCGTCGCTGCGGTGACCCTGGCCGACAAGGAGGTGGTGTCCGACGACGACCTCGGCTACCGCGACAAACTGGTCTACCGGTTCGCGCGATCCGGGGTCCTGGCGGATCCGGGGGCCAGTCACGACCTGCTGCGCGGGGACATTCGGCCGAGCTACGACGGGATGAACTTCTCGGCGATGCGCACCGACGCCGACGAGGTCTTCCGGTTCGTGTGGCAGAACGCCCCCCAACTCGAGATCGACACCGACTACTACACCCATGTGGAATCAGTGCGGCCCAGCCAGCGGGTGGGTCCCGACGGGCTGATCGTCGCAGAGTCGGTCGCGGACTACGTGCAGATGCTGGAGATGACGGCGGGAGAACTGCAGCAGTTGTTGCCCGCGGGGCTTCCCGAGGGGATGGACCCGGGCACGCCGGTGCAACTGCTCGGGGGAGGCACCTTGGTGTTCGACCAGTTCGGCCGGGCCAAGCTGCACATGCGCAAGCGGCTGGCGGACTGGGATCGCCAACAGCGACGACTGGCGTACCTGCACGGCCGGGGGTACTACGACCGCCGGGGCGGGCTGGGGTTCGCGAACCCGGTTCCGCGCGGTCAGGCGTTCGCCGAACTGCACAACAGCGACGCCGGTTCAGGGGAGGTCTGGTGAACGCCACACCGGTGCCCGTGCGGGTCCGGGTCCGCATGTATCAGGTGGGTTTCGGCGACTGCATCCTGGTGAGCGTCGAGTACGACCAGTCCGATGCTGACGGCCGGCTCGAACGCCACATCCTGTTCGACTGCGGGACCACCCGGGCCCCGTCCTCGGGCAACCCAACCGCCACCATGACCGCAGTTGCCGATCTGGTGGCGCAGCACACCCAGGGCCGGCTCGATGTCCTGGTCGTCACCCACCGGCACAAGGACCACCTCTACGGATTCGGCGTGCCGGCAGCCGCGCGGACACTCGCGGCCCTGTCCCCGCGACTTGTGCTCCGGCCGTGGACGGAGGACCCCGTCCTGGCCGACGACGCCAGCGGACCGGCACCGCGCTCCGCAGCCACAAACAAGGCCCGCGCGTTCGTCCGGCAACTGACGGCCGCCCAGGATGCAGCGGATCTGCTCGCTCGCCGGCCTGCTCCCCAGACGGGCGCCCTTCACGATCTGCGGGCTGCGGCGGCAGCGCAGCAGCCCAACGCTGAGGCCCTCGCGACCCTTGACGCAATGTCGGGTGGCCGGCGGGGCCGGTATCTGCACGCCGGCAGCAGAGTGGACCTCGGACGGGTCGTGCCCGGCGCGAGGCTGAGCGTGTTGGGCCCACCCACGGTCGCCCAGTACCCGAGGGTCGCCGGACAGGTCAGCCGGGATCCGGAGTACTGGATGCTGAGACTGCAGCGTTCCCTCGGCTACGCTGCGGCGTCCCGAGAGCCCGCGCCTGCGCCGGGCTCAAATCCCGAGCCGGCCCTGCCGCGATGCGTTTCACCGGCCGACGTGGCTCCCGGTCCGGTGCGGTGGCTGGTCCAGCGGCTCAGTGGCCAGCGGACCCATTCGGTGACCCGGCTGGTCCGGGCTCTCGACGACGCACTGAACAACACCAGCCTGGTACTGCTGATCGAGATCGGTGGGCTCACCCTGCTGTTTCCCGGAGATGCCCAGATCGAGAACTGGCGCTACACCCTGGACCGTTTGGGCGCCGACTCCGCGTTGCGCGACAAGCTGGCCAACCTCGACCTGTACAAGGTCGGCCACCACGGAAGCCGTAACGCCACACCGCGAACCCTGCACGGCCTGTGGACGACGCAGCGCCGCGCCCAGGCTCCCCGGATGGCCGCGCTGCTGTCCACCTGCGCGGGCGTGCACGGAGACAGCGTCGCCACCGCCGTCCCCCGGACCAGCCTGCTGGAAGCCCTCAAGGAGGTCGCGGACCTGTACTCGACCCACCTCATCCCAGCCGACCAGCCCTTCATAGAGGTCGTGTCGGAGGTGACGGGCGGGCCGTTCCGGCTCGTCGAGTAGCCGTCCGGGGCCAGGACTGTCCACGGATACTCGCCCAGCGATCCCCACCACGCCAGCCGCCAGACGAGGACTCCCGGGACGTTGCCCGCCCGGATCGCATCAGCGGCGGGCGGGAATAGATACTGGAGGCGTGTCGTTACATACCCCGACAGGGTATTAGAAGGAGAGAAATGGCAACCACTGATCTGACCGCGGAGAGTTTCACCTCGACGATCGAGGAGAACGACATCGTGCTCGTGGACTTCTGGGCCGCGTGGTGCGGACCCTGCCGGATGTTCGCGCCGGTCTTCGAGAAGGCCTCCGAAGAGCACCCCGACATCGTGTTCGGCAAGGTGGACACCGAGGCCGAGCAGTCCCTGGCCGCGCAGGCGCAGATTTCGTCGATCCCTACGCTGATGGTGTTCCGTGAGGGAGTCCTGCTGTACGCGCAACCGGGCGCCCTGCCGGCTCCGGCCCTGGCGGATCTGATCGACCAGGCCAAGAACCTCGACATGGAGCAGGTGCACGCGGAAGTCGCCAAGCAGAAGGCCTGATCCCGCGCGGCGCGCCGCGGACTGTCGCGGGCGCCCGCCTAGAGTGTCCCTCGTGGCAGACGTCGAGTTCCGCAGTGATGTGACGGTGGAGT
>DAOMFH010000243.1:0-3927 GCA_035429705.1 Actinomycetota bacterium | reverse complement strand
CGGCCAACGGGGGGCAGGTCACCCTGGAGCTGAAGCGGACCTGGAACTCCACCACGGAGCGCGTCTACATGGCTCCGTTCATCACCTGGACCAAGGTGAAGGCCACATGCGACATCTGGAACGGCACCGAGATGGTGCCCACGGCGAAGCGCATCACTGCGCGACTGCAGATCACCAGTTGGGAAGGCCGTGTACGAAAGGGCCGGTTCAGCCAGACGGAGTTCTACAACGGAGCCCCCCAGTGGACCTTCAAAGGGCGGTTCACCAAGCGTGCGGTGACCGGCAAGGTGCACAAGATCACCACCTACGGGATCGACTCCAACCTGGGGTACGGCTGCAGCTGGGGCCCGCTGACCTTCGACCTTGCGGCCAACTGAGCCCACTTGTACTGGTGGTGACCGCCGGTGCCCGCACGAGCACGTCGTTTGCACACGCCCGGTGCTCCGCTTCGCACGGACGACCGATCCCATGGCCGTTCCGTTGTCCTTGCCCACGGCCGGGTTCCCTCACATCGGCCCTTGAAAGGGCGCCGGTCCCGACGGGTGCACACACCTCGGATGAGTGCGACCCGCCCACTGGCCTGACCGACCATGAAGCGCTCCGCGGGAGCCGGCGGGCCGGCGGAGGCTGGGACAGCAGCAACACCCCGGCGGCGGCGAGCACAGTCCGTCATGTGCAGTCCGGCCGTTGTCCTGCGTCCCGGCGGCTACCGGCGCCCAGATCCGATGCTCAGTCCACTCTCGCCTCGGATGCCTGTGGCACGGTCGGCAATCACCGCCTACCGCGCGCCCAGAACGATGACCGCCTCGTCACCCCCTCTGACTGCGGAGGTGACGAGGCGTTGGTCGAAAGTGGCGAGGCGGCCGGAGTTGGCGACCGCCAGCGCCAGGAGATAGGAATCGGTGACCTGCCCGGAAGTCGTCAGCCGGGATGTGTCGCACACGGCACGATCGACCAGGCTGACCGCATCCGCCCAGAAGACGTGCCCTGGTAGTCCGCGCAGCCGGGACACCAACTCGGCCGCCGACGATGCAGTGCCTGTGGAGTTCGGATAGCGGGGGTGACTGATCACCCGGATGGTTCCGTTCTCTGTGATCGGACAGGTTGCCCAGTCGTCGGTACGGGATCCGAACCAATGATGGGCAACGTCGTGGAAGACATGTCTGGGGTCCAGCAGCGCCACGAGCACGTTGACATCGAGGAGGGCGGTCACGAGGACTCGTCCAGCAACTCCTGGACGATCTCTGGCGTGACACGCCGTTTGGAATGCGGGATCAGCAGCACCCCGTTCCGGGTACGCCGGCTCTTCGCAGATCGCAATCCCTCACGGGCGATCGCCGAGAGGGCTTCACCGACGGAGGTGCCTTCGAGAGCTGCCCTCTGCTTGGCGGCGAGAAGCACGTCGTCATCGACATTGAGGGTAGTCCGCATGCGACCAGTCTACATCACGCATCACACATCACTTTCGCGCAGACGCAGGCTCGACCCCGTCCCTCAGGTCCGAAGGCAAAGCACGGAACAGGTGACTGTGACGATCGACATCTCTTGGTGCGAGCCGAGAGCGACGGACGATTTCCGATCTGATGCGCCAGGCCGGCGGCAGCAACCAGTGGGTAGACGGGCAGCCAGATGCGGAGCTGTCGTCAGGTCGCCTCTCCGCAGGCTCGTGACTCAGGCGCCTCTGGTCGCGCCGATCGATGCGCCATGGCACTTCTTGAACTTGCGCCCCGAGCCGCACGTGCACGGATCGTTGCGCCCGCGCTGTGCATCGGCTGCGGCGTACCAGTCGCGCAGGGCGGTAGCGTCCTGGCCGGTGCGCAGCCGGTCTGCCATGAACCGCATCGGGGCGTCCACGTGGCCGAAGAACGCTTTGTATCCAGCGCACAGGTGGTGCAGGCCGGGCTCACCGTCGGGGGTGGTGGCGAAGCGGTCCTTCGGGCAGCCGCCGTTGCACGCGAACCGCACATCGCAGTCCAGACAGTACTGCGGGAGGGTGTCGAACTTGGCGTTGCCGAACGCCTGCTGTGCCGGGGAGTCGACCAGGTCGAGCAGGGTGCGACCGCTTGCGATGTTGCCCAACAGGTAGTCCGGCTCCACGTAGTGATCGCAGGAGTACAGATCGCCGTTGTGTTCCAGCGCCAGGGCTGACCCGCAGGTCTTCGCGTGCACGCACAGGCCCGCCTGGTCCATGCCCAGCCAGTGCGCGAGGGCGGTGTCGAACATCTGCACGAACACGTCCCCGACGTCGCGGCGGGCCCATTCCTCGAACACGTCGATCAGGAACCGGCCGTACTGCTCCCCGGTCACGCTGCGGTGCGTTACGGCGTCGCCGGCCTGCCGGTACAGCGGCCGGTCCTTGGCGCGCACCCCCCACCCGGAGTCCGCCATGGGCAGCATCTCCGGGGTCATCCGTTCCACGATCGGGATGAACTGGAGGAACCCCGCCCCCAGGTCGTCACGCAGGAACCGGTACACCTGAAGCCCGTGGTCGGCGTTGGCCGAGTTCACCGTGCACAGCGCGTTCCACTCCACACCGTGGCGGCGCAGCACCTCCCACCCGCGCAACACCCGATCGAACGTCGGTTTGCCGCCCTTGTCGACCCGGTACGCGTCATGCATCTCCCGTGGCCCGTCAATGGACAGCCCGACCAAGAACCCGTGCTCGGCCAGGAACGCACCCCATTGGTCATCCAGCAGCGTCCCGTTGGTCTGGATCGTGTGCAGGACCCTCTGATGAGGACCGGCGAACTGTGTAGCCAACTCGACGCTGCGGGCGAAGAACTCCAACCCCATCAGCGTCGGCTCACCGCCCTGATAGGCCACCGTCACTTCTGCATCAGCCGGATGTGCGGCGAACAACTGCCGCAGGTACGCCTCATGCACCTCCGGCGTCATCCGGAACCCGCTGTCCGGGTACAACTGCTCCTTGGACAGGAAGAAGCAGTACTCACAGTCCAGGTTGCACACCGCACCCGTCGGCTTGGACATCAGGTGGAACACCCGGGGCGCAGGAGCAGGGCTCACCGGCACACTCTCCCATAGGCCGGGATCAGGCTCAGAACGGCTGTGTCGACCACACTTCTATGGGGTGAACATGGCCTTGTCGTCCCCGATCTCCTCCTCGATCAACGCATTGAGCTTGTCGTTCATGGCCGACAGCAGGTCCGCGCTGTAGTCGGGATTCTCCGGGTTGGCCAGATTGTCCATTTCCTCGGGATCCAGCCACAGGTCATAGAGAGCGACGTCGTTGTCAGCCAGCAACTGCTCGACCGATTTCGGCAGGTTGTAGTTACCCAGCCCGAAGTAGCGGACCAACTTGTACCGACCGTCGAACACGCAGCGGAATATCTCTCGCTTCGCAAGGTCCGGCGTACCGATCTCATCGATCATGCCCACGAACGAGTCCATGCCGCGATGGAACTCCACGCCGGCCTGCGCCGCGGCCGCGTCGAACACCTTGGTGGCGTTGCGGCTGAACCATTGTGCATCGATGGTCGAGATCATGTCGTAGGTCATCAGGCAGCCCCTGCCGGGTTCCCCGCCGCTGCCACGCGGTCCGACTGAGGCAGGATCCTCCACGACGCCGCAGAGGTCATGTCCCTTCAGCGACGGGTAGCGCTGCTGCCGTTGAGCCTCGGGGAGACCGGCATAGGCCAGGATGGTCGGAACCAGGTCGAGATGAGAACCCACCGCATCCGTCCTGCCTTGGCCAGGATGGCGCGGATCTACGATCACCAACGGCACGTTGAGGTTCTCCTTGAAGGGCACGCTGCCTTTCTGACGCAGGTGATGGGCTCCGCCCATCTCGCCATGATCCGCCGTGAGGATCACGACGGTGTTATCGGCTTGGCCGGATGCCTCCAGAGCATCCAACACTGCCCCGATGTGCCGGTCAACGTCGAGAATGCAGTTCAGGTAGTAGTTGAC
>DAOMFH010000242.1:2207-3952 GCA_035429705.1 Actinomycetota bacterium | reverse complement strand
GCCGCCCGGCTACGTTGGGGCCCGATCCCGACCAGCCGTCCGAGCGGAGTCCACATGGCGCAGGCCGTAGTCACCGAGGCGTCCCAGCAGACCGAGCAGCAGCCCAAGCCGTACCCGCGGGTCTTCTCGCTGCGCTTCAGCGGCGTGGGGATGTGGTTCGCGGCGTTGTTCTTCGCGTTCTCGCTGTTCCCGTCGCTGCTGCCGCGGGCCGGCTACGTGCAGGGCATCGCGTCGGGGATCACGATCATGATCGGCTACGGCATCGGGGCCGGCGGTCACGCACTGTGGCGGTTCCTCGAGGTTCCCACCCCCCGGCCGTCGCGCGCGCGGGTGATCAAGGCCGTGCTGCTGGGCCTGGTCGGGCTGGCGGTGGCCTCGGCCGTCTGGCAGTACGTGGGCTGGCAGAACGAGGTGCGCAACATTTTCGGCAAGCCGTCGATCTCCCCGTCGACCTGGCCGGTGATCGTGGCGGTCACCGTCCTGGTGGCCGGGCTGATCCTGATCGTCGCCCGGTCCCTGCGCAAACTCGCGGTGTTCGCCACCCGGCTGCTGGGCAAGTGGCTGCCGCCCCGGCTGGCGCAGACGATCAGTCTGGCGGTGGTGGTCGTGCTGGTGTGGCTGCTGGTCACCGGCGTGCTGGTCAACGGCTTCTTCACCGCGGCCAACGCCATGTTCGCCCCGCGCGACAGCGCCACCACCGCGGGCACCGTGCCCACCACCTCGACGCTGCGTTCGGGTGGGCCGGAGTCGCTGGTCTCGTGGGAGTCGCTGGGCCGCAAGGGCCGGGACTTCGTGGCCACCGGGCCCACGGTCGAGCAGATCGACTCCTTCAGCGGCGGCGGGGCGGTCGAGCCGATCCGGGTGTACGTGGGGCTGGACACCGAACCGACTCTGCAGGGCCGCGCCGACCTGCTGCTGGCCGAGCTGCAGCGCACCGGCGCGTTCGACCGGCAGGTGCTGGTGGTCGCGACCACCACCGGGACCGGATTCCTGGACCCGGCCGGGGTCGACCCGCTGGAGTACATGTTCAACGGCGACACCGCGATCGCCGGGGTGCAGTACTCGTTCCTGCCCAGCTGGATCTCGCTGCTGGCCGACCAGGACGCGGTCAAGGAGACCTCGCGGGTCGTGTTCGACACCGTGCACGACTACTGGTCGACGCTGCCGGAGGACTCCCGGCCGGACCTGTACCTGTACGGGCTGTCGCTGGGCTCCTTCGGGGTGGAGAGCGTGCTCAGTTCCATCAATTTGGTCAACGAGCCGATCGACGGGGCGTTCATGTCCGGCCCACCGTTCGTCAACCTGCTGCACGACGAGATCGAGGCCAACCGCGATCCGGGCAGCCCGGCCTGGCTGCCGGCCTTCGAGGACGGCCGGACCGTGCAGTTCACCTCGTCGGGTTCCCAGATCGACGCGGTGGTCGGGTCCGCCTGGGGGCCCGCCCGGCTGGTGTACCTGCAGCATTCGTCCGACCCGGTGGTGTTCTTCAGCCAGAACCTGGCCCTCGAGGAGCCCGACTGGCTCAAGCCCGGCCAGCGCGGCCCGGATATCCCCGATGAGATGACCTGGGTGCCGCTGGTGACGATGTGGCAGGTGGCGCTGGACCTGCCGGCGGCGGGCTCGGTGCCCACCGGGCACGGGCACATGTACTCCAAGCAGTCCAACGCGGAGGCCTGGGCGGCCATGACCCGGCCGAAGGGCTGGACGGCGGCCGACACCGCGGCGCTGGTGGCGCACATGGACGA
>DAOMFH010000242.1:0-2107 GCA_035429705.1 Actinomycetota bacterium | reverse complement strand
GCGGATGGGGGCGGTTCACGACCTCCGGCGCTCGGCGGCCGTGGCGATATCGACGAGGTCCTGCCGCATGAGCTTGCGGGTGGTCGACTCCATCAACTTGCCGACCACCACGCCCAGGGTCTTGTTGAGCAGTCCGGTGACCTCCGCGTCGAAGTGCATGGACAGCACGCACGAGTCCGGGCCGGTCGGTTCGACGGTCAGGCTGGAGGTGTAGCGGGTCGAGCCGTGTTCGGCCAGGGTGGTGTAGGAGCGGCCGGGGTCGACCTCGGTGACGGCCATCACCTCGGTGGCGGAGCGGCCGAACATCACCCGCGTCTCCCGCCAGCGGGTGCCGACCCCGAAGCCCGTCCCGTCGTCGAGGCGTTGCACCTCGGTGATCCCGGAGATGTTCTGCGCGGCGTTGTCGATGTCGGTGATCAGGTCCCAGACGACCGCGGCCGGGGCGGCCACGGGCTGGTCGATGTCGATGGGGCCGGGCACGGTGACCTCCTCGGGGTGGACCCGATGAGGCTATCGCTGGTGGGCGCACCGTCGCCGCAGGCATTGACCCTGCAATATCGTGGGAGCGGTCCGGAGGTGTCCCGTGAGCACTGTGCTGTTGATGACCGATGCGGTCGAGCCCAGCGATCAGGTGCTGCCCGCCCTCGGCCTGCTGGCCCACCAGGTGCGGATCGTGCCGGCGGATGCGGCGGTCCTGCTCAACGCACCGCCGACGGACCTGATCCTGGTCGACGCCCGCCGGGACCTCCCGGCCGCGCGCAGCCTGTGCCGGGTGCTGCACGCCACCGGATCGACCCCGCCGGTGATGGTGATCGTCACGGAGGGTGGTCTGGCCGCGGTGTCGCGTGACTGGGAGGTGGACGACTTCCTGCTGGTCGGCGCCGGTCCCGGCGAGGTGGAGGCACGGTTCCGGCTGGCGCTCGGGCGGCTGGCCGATACGCAGGCCGGCAGTGAGCCGGAGATCCGCCACGGGGAGTTGATGGTCGACGAGTCCGCCTACTCCGCCACGGTGCGCGGGCGGGTGCTGGACCTCACCTACAAGGAGTTCGAACTGCTCAAGTACTTGGCCCAGCATCCCGGCCGGGTGTTCACCCGCGAACAGTTGTTGCAGGAGGTGTGGGGCTACGACTACTTCGGGGGCACCCGCACCGTGGATGTGCACGTGCGGCGGCTGCGCGCCAAACTCGGTCCCGAGCACGAGGCCCTGATCGGAACGGTCCGCAACGTCGGGTACCGGCTGGTGCCGCCCAATGCAGAGCGGGAGCCGCAGCTAAATGAATGACGGGGTGCTGGAGTGGCACACGCGGGTCTCACCGGAGCAGATCGCCGCGGTGGATGCGCTGCTCGACCGGGTCAGCGACGCCGACGGGGTGTCCGCACTGTCGGAGCACTCCTACCTGCACCTGCGCGGCGGCGGTGGGGGCGGCGCGGTGCATGGGCTGGTCGTGCACGGCGGGGATGTGGTGGGTTACGCGTTCCTGTCCGAGGAGGACGAGCCGCTGGCGGAGTTCCTGGTTGATCCCGCTGCGCGTCGCGAGGGGCTCGGTGGGCGGATGCTGGCCGAGATCCTGGCCACCGGGGGGTCCGGGGTGCGGATCTGGGCGCACGGGTTGCTGCCGGGTGCCTCCGCCCTGGCCGCCTCGGCCGGGATGGTCGCCGTGCGCCGGGTGTGCCGGTACACCCGCGCGCTCGAGGATCTGCCGGACCTGCCGCTTCCAGATGGGGTCGTCGTGCGGGCCTTTGCTCCGGCGGATTCTGCGGCCTGGCTGGAGTTGAACGCCGCGGCGTTCGTTGACCTGCCCGACCAGGGTTCTTGGACCGCCGAGGACCTGGCCGACCGGCTCGCCCAGCCGTGGTTCGACGCCGCGGGCTTCCTGCTGGCCTTCGACGAGCAGGGCCTCGTCGGCTGCCACTGGACCAAGGTGCACGGCGGCGGGGCACATGAGCACGAGCGGACCGGCGAGGTGTACGTGCTGGCCGTCGCCCCCCGCGCCCACGGCCGGGGCCTGGGCCCGGCGTTGACGGTGCTCGGCCTTCGCCATCTGCAGGGACAAGGGCTGGACTCCGTCCTGCTGTACGTCGACGCGGAGAACACCGCCGCCGTGCG
>DAOMFH010000241.1:2184-3963 GCA_035429705.1 Actinomycetota bacterium | reverse complement strand
TCGCGGGCGGAACCCATGCATGAGCCTGACCCAACTCGCGCATCCCGACCCCAAGCGAGTGCGGGCGAAGCGGTCAGTGGTGGCCCTTCGTGACCATGGTGATCATCTTCAGGTTGAGCACTGCGAACCGCCAACTCTGGCGCAGCAGGTTACGCCGGGCCTTGAGCTCCTTCTCGTCCGGGAGCGGGGCCTCTGAGAACGTCGTCAGGTTGTCCATCTCACACCTCACTCGGGGATCAGGTACCAGAAGGGGTGGGCCTTGGCCTTGTAGATGAACATGTGGTGCAGGACCACCTTCATCCAGTGCGCCGACAGGCCGATCTCCCCGAACGTCTCCTTGGTGTCCCGGCCCGCTGGCCCGTACTTGTCCGTGTCCGGGATGATCGGGAAGACGGTCATCGCCGCCGCTTTGCCTTCGCGCCACCCTGTCCCAGCAGAGGCGATGCAGGCCGCTCCCATCTGGGCCATCGACGCAGTGTGCACCTTGCCAGCAGAGCCGTGCTTGATCCGCTCGGCGATGGTCTGGGCCACTGCCCGGCCGATCACACCCGACGGCATGCCGGTGCGCGGTGGTGCCGGTGCGATCGCTGTGCCGTTCGGCGTCTTGCGCGGCTTGGACATCTGGTGCGGCGGGGCGAACGCGATCCCCGCGGCCCACACGTTGTCGTACTTCACCGACTGGTAGGTCAGCGGCCAGTCACTGGCCTTCCACTGCTCGTACGGCTTGGGGGTGTAGTCCGCATCGACCTTCATGAAGCCACTGGGTGCGAAGACCTCCTCGGTTATGTCGTTCCCCTGTGCGTCGAAGGCCTTCAGATCCGCGCCGCGGAAGGGGGGCAGGAGCATCGCGAAGTCGAACCGCTGCTCGCCCTTCGTGCCGTCGAGCAGTTCATAGGACAGCCTTCCGGGGTCCACCCGCTCGACGTGCGCCCCGATGATCGCCTTCACGCCACGTTCGTGGAACAGCGACTCGGTGAACATGCTGCTGGGTACGATCCCCTGCTTCGTGCCGAAGTTCATCCCGTCCATCCCGAAGTCCCCGAGGGCGGCCTCGTTGGTGATGTAGATGACTTCGGCCTGGTCCCGTACGCCTTCCTTGACCAGTTCGTGTTCAACATTGAACGTGTACTCGAAGGCCGCGCCCTGGCACGTGCACGTGCCATGCCCCATGCCGATGAGCAGCGTCTGTGGCTGGCCCTGCTTGAGCTTGCCGATGGTCCGGGCGAGTGCCTGAGCCGTCTCCGTGGCGTGTTCGGCGGTGCAAACCGACCAACTGTTGGCTTCCGGGCCCAGGCCCGGAGTGGCCTCGAAGGTCAGTTTCGGGCCGGTGGCGTTGATGAGGTAGTCGTACCCCAATTGCGCGACGTCGCCTTCCCGGGCGGGGTCGGTGTAGCGGATCGTGATGTGCGGGCGCGGCAGGTCCGGACTGCCCTCGGCGTGCAGTTCGGTGGCCAGCGCCTGGTGGAACTCGACTCCCTTGCGTCGGTAGATCGGCGCCAGCGGGAAAGTCACCTTCTTCGGGCTCATGTGGCCCACGCCGACCCAGATGTTGGAAGGAATCCAGTTCCACTCGGAATTGGGGGAGACGACGACCACGTCGTGCTGCTTGGGGAGCAGTCTGCGCAGGTGCAGCGCAGCGGTGTGTCCCGCGATACCGGCTCCCATGATGACTGTTCTGGCCACGGTGTCCTCCGTCGCTCGGTATGTCTCCAGCCTACTCAGCCGGGATGCGGCGCGGATCGGGGATGAGAGGATTCGCCGAGTTGCCCGAGCGGTTGT
>DAOMFH010000241.1:0-2084 GCA_035429705.1 Actinomycetota bacterium | reverse complement strand
AACCGTGCAACACTCGCCGCGTGGCGCCGGCACAGGAGCGTGGCCGCCAACGGCAACCACACCCCGGGGCGGCGCGTCTTGCCGGCCGGGCGAACGCAGGGTCCGAGGGGGTCCGTCCTCCCAGTCGGGATCGCGCCAAGCGCCGGACCGCAGCCGACGGGAGGTGATGGGTTCTGTCTGGTCGCCCCTAGACTTGGGCCATGTTGCGTCCAGAAGCCGGATCGCGCCTGGGCGGCCCCTCAAGCATCGGCAATGCACTGGATAGGTCCGTGTCGCTGGACCGGCATGGCTCCCGGCTGCGCAAACGTCCACTGAACAAGCAGCGCGGTTGCAACCCGCGTCCCGGTCCGGCGAACCCCTGGTCGCACACTCGGCTGCCTTGCCGCCGCTCGCATCAAGTAGTCAGCTCCTTGCGCCACCCGAAGGCTGCGTAACCATGTCAAGCCAATCGAAAGCAAGCCGCGTGGGGGCGAACCGCACGCACGGATTGAAAGGGGGATGGGGAAACGGACCCGCGCAGCGGGCACCGCACCCCTGACTGCCATGGCGAACCTGCCCCGTCCGGTCCTGGTCGTGGATTTCGGAGCCCAGTACGCACAACTCATCGCCCGCAGGGTGCGAGAGGCGCACCTCTACTCGGAGGTGGTGCCGCACACCTGGAGCGCCGAGCGGATTCTCGCGCGACAGCCCTTGGCGATCATCCTGTCCGGCGGACCGGCCAGCGTCTACGTCGAGGATGCCCCGGCTTTCGACACGGCGCTGTTGGACTCGGAGGTCCCGGTGTTCGGGATCTGCTACGGATTCCAGGTCATGGCCGCCGCGCTCGGGGGGCGGGTGGAGCGTACCGGGTCGCGGGAGTACGGTCGCACTGCTCTGCACGCGCAGGACTGCGTGCTGTTCGCCGGGCAACCGGCCGAGCAGTCGGTGTGGATGTCCCACGGCGACGCTGTGGTGGCACCGCCGGCCGACTGCGACGTGGTGGCTCACACAGCCGCCACGCCGGTTGCTGCGTTCGTCCACCGGTCCCGGCCGGTCGCGGGGGTCCAGTTCCACCCGGAGGTGGTGCACACCGACCACGGCCAGGCTGTTCTTCACCGGTTCCTGTACGACGTGGCCGGGCTGACCCCGAACTGGTCGACCGCCGGCGTGATCGACGCGCAGGTCGAGGCGATCGCCGCCCAGGTCGGTGACGGCCGGGCTGTCTGCGGGCTGTCCGGGGGAGTGGACTCGGCGGTGGCGGCCGCGCTGGTCCAGCGCGCGATCGGGCAGCGGCTGACCTGTGTCTTCGTAGACCACGGCCTGCTGCGCCAGGGTGAGGTCGAGCAGGTGGAGCGCGACTTCGTGGCCGCAACCGGGGCGCGCCTGGTGGTGGTCGACGCGCGGCAACGCTTCCTCGACGCACTGTCCGGGGTGACCGACCCGGAGGCCAAGCGCAAGATCATCGGTCGGGAGTTCATCCGGGTGTTCGAGGCGGCTGCCGCCGACGTTGTGGCCGAGGGTGGCGGTGACGTGCGCTTTCTCGTGCAGGGCACGCTCTACCCGGACGTGGTCGAGTCCGGGGGCGGAACCGGAACGGCCAACATCAAGAGCCACCACAACGTGGGTGGGCTGCCCGAGGATCTGGAATTCGAACTCGTCGAGCCGCTGCGGGACTTGTTCAAGGACGAGGTTCGGGCGGTGGGCACGGCCCTGGGCCTGCCGGAGGAGATCGTGTGGCGCCACCCCTTCCCGGGCCCCGGTCTGGCCATCCGGATAGTCGGGGAGGTCACGAGCGAGAACCTGGAGACCCTGCGGCTGGCGGATGCAATCGCCCGCGCTGAACTGAGCGCGGCCGGACTGGACCGGTCGGTCTGGCAGTTCCCGGTCGTGCTGCTGGCCGGGGTGCGCAGTGTGGGCGTGCAGGGGGATGGGCGCACCTACGGCCACCCGGTCGTGCTGCGTCCGGTGAGCAGTGAGGACGCCATGACCGCGGACTGGTCCCGCCTGCCGCACGAGGTCATCTCCACCATCTCGACGCGCATCACCAACGAGGTGCCGGCGGTCAACCGGGTGGTGCTGGACGTCACCAGCAAGCCGCCGGGCAC
>DAOMFH010000240.1:0-3973 GCA_035429705.1 Actinomycetota bacterium | reverse complement strand
CGATGAACCCCGGATCCTGGTGGGAGAACCCGTTGTGGTCCTGCCGCCAGACGTGCGAGGTGAGCAGGTAGTTCAATGACGCGATCGGTGCGCGCCAGCCGATCTCGCGGGTCGTCTTCAGCCACTTGGCGTGCTGGTTGAACATCGAGTCCACGATGTGGATGAACGCCTCGTAGCACGAGAACAGCCCGTGCCGGCCGGTCAGCAGATATCCCTCCAGCCACCCCTGACAGGTGTGCTCGCTGAGGATCTCCATCACCCGGCCGTCCCGGCTGAGCAGCGCATCCCACTCCTCGTCGAGCTTCTCCGCCTCCCAGGTCTTGCCGGTGACCTCCAGCAGCCCTGACAGCCTGTTGGACTCGGTCTCGTCGGGGCCGAAGACCCGGAAGTTGGCGGATGCGAGGTTCATCGACATGGTGTCGCGCAGGAAGCCGCCGAGCACGCGAGTCGGCTCATGCCACGTCTTCGCGGGCTCGGGCACGGCCACGCAGTGATCCATCCAGTCGGGCAGCCGGAGCTGGCGCAGCAGCCGGCCCCCGTTCGCGTACGGTTGCGCCGACATCCGTTTGTCCCCCTCCGGCGCCATCTCCAGCAGATCCGGCTGAGGGGAACCGGCTGCGTCGAACAGCTCCTCCGGCCGGTAGGACCGCAGCCACTGTTCCAGTTGCTGCGCGTGCCGGCGATCTCCGTGCGGATCGTGCAATGGCACCTGGTGGCTGCGCCAGGTGCCCTCCACCTGTTTGCCGTCCACGACAGCCGGTCCGGTCCAGCCTTTCGGGCTGCGCAGCACGATCATGGGCCACTGGACCCTGGTGCTGCGGCCCCCTTCCCGCGCCGAGCGCTGGATCTCAGCGATCTCGGACAGGGCGGTGTCCAGCATCCCGGCCATGAGCCGGTGCATCTGCTTGGGATCGGACCCCTCCACGAAGTGCGGTTTCCACCCGCACCCGACGAGCAGGGCAGTCAATTCCTCGTGCGGAATCCTGGCCAGCACGGTGGGGTTCGCGATCTTGTAGCCGTTGAGGTGCAGGATGGGCAGCACCGCACCGTCCGTCACCGGATTCAGGAACTTGTTGCTGTGCCAGGAGGTGGCCAGCGGACCGGTCTCCGCCTCGCCATCGCCGATGACACACGCGACGACCAGGTCGGGATTGTCGAATGCGGCCCCGAAGGCATGCGACAGGGAGTAGCCCAACTCCCCGCCCTCGTGGATCGAGCCGGGCGTCTCCGGCGCGACATGCGACGGGATACCGCCGGGGAATGAGAACTGTTTGAACAGCCGGGTCATGCCCGGCTCGTCCCGGCTGACGTCCGGGTAGTACTGCGAGTACGTCCCTTCCAGCCAGGAGTTGGCGACCATCGCCGGGCCGCCATGTCCCGGTCCCGCGATGTAGATCATGTCCGTGGAGTCACGCTTGATGAGCCGGTTCAGATGGGCGTAGATGAAGTTCAGCCCCGGTGTGGTCCCCCAGTGCCCGAGCAGTCTCGGTTTGATGTCGTCCGGCGTCAGCGGCCTGCGCAACAGCGGGTTGTCCAGCAGGTAGATCTGACCGACGGACAGGTAGTTCGCCGCCCGGAACCAGCGGTCGAGGGCCCGCAGCTCGCCGTCGTCGAGCGGTCCGGGTGCCACCTTCACCTTGCTGCGGGACGGATTCGCGCGCTTCGTCTTCGAGGCCATGCCCTACCTTGGCAGGTCCCTTCGAATGGGCGTCAACCGGTTCGGCGCTGGTCGCCGACCTCAGCGTGTGTTCAGATGGAACTATGAGCGACAACGACGACATCGAGAGACTGCTGCGGGAGGTCGATGGTGTGACCGGTGCCCGGCCACCGGCGGCCCGATCGGAGAATGCCCCCCAGAAGTCCTCCCGGTCCACCAGCCAGGGTGCGGTCCTGGCCATTTCGGCCGTCCTCGGAGTCGTAGGCCTGCTGCTCGGCTTCCTGCCGATGGTTCCCGGGCTGTGGCTCGGCCTCGGTGCGTTCCTCGGCTCCTACCTGGGTCTGACCATCGGCGGTCGTTTCGGGTAGGGACTTCGGCATCAGCCGGCCCTCGGGTGACCCAACGGTCGCATTCAGAGCGGTTCCGGCTCAGCCTTGTGTCTCCGGCGCCTCTCCCGCCGCCTCCGACAGTCGTTTTTGTGCGAAGACCGGCCGCAGCAGTCGATAGGTCACATAGGCCCCGAACAGGAACAGCGGCCAGCCCATGATGATCTTCGCGACCCCGAGCGCACCGACCCAACCGGCGAGGTAGAGGGGGACCTGCACGAGGATCCGGCCGCCGAAGACGAGGACCCAGACCCAGGTGGCCGCGGCGAACACCCGGCGCAATTCGGCGTCCCCCCGCCAGCCGGTCGGATCGCCGGTGATCGCGCCCACCACCACCCCCATGAGCGGCCAGCGGACTGCCAGGGAAACCAGGAAGGCCGATCCGTAGGCCACGTTGACGATGAGTCCCCACAGGAAGAAGTCGCGTGCCTGGCCGGTCCGGGAACTCACGTACGCCGAGATCGCTACCCCGGCGAATCCGGCGAGGACCTGCGTCAGGGGTTGTTTGCGGAACAGTCGCCATACCAGGATCAGCCCCCCGGTCCCGAGGGCTGCGATCAGCGCCGGCTGCAGAACCCGGCCGTTCAGCAGGTAGACCAGCAGGAAAACGACCGACGGCAGTCCCGAGTCGAGCATCCCCCGCCAGCCCCCGATGGCCCTTTCCAGCAGGACTGCTTCGGGATGCGCCGGAGCGGCCTGCGGGTCGTCCGGGGTCACCCGGCGCTCGGGATGGTCAACTCGTACTCCGGGTTGTAGATGACCTTCCGGCCGTCGTGCATCGCCACCCGTCCCCGGGCGCTGATCCGCCGGCTGGGGACTATCCCGGTGAGGCGCCGACGGCCCAGCCACACCAGATGTAGTACCCCGGTCTCGTCGGAGACGTCAGCCTCGAACGACTCCACCCCGCCGCTGGGGTGCAGCGTGACGGCGTGCACCGAACCGGTCACCTCCACCACCTCGCCCACCTCGGCATCGGAGATCGGCACGTGGCGGCAGGTCAGTCCGGTGCTGGTCCGGGCACGCCATGACTTAGCAGTCCTCACACCACCAGCGTACGCGCCGGCTCGGCGGCCCGACAGTCACGCCGGAACGGGGGTGCGGGGGGCACTCCGATCCCCGGCTGCGCGTAGGCCCAACCGAGCCCGTCCATGCCGCCCCGGCACGACCCGAAACCGGTTCTTCGGAACTGCGGGGCCAGTCCGGGTGCTCGGGATGCGGGCGGCTGTCAGCGACTGTTTGGTGCTGCTGGAGCCGCCCACCCGCCGACTGTTGCGGCGTTGGGCGTTCGATCTTGGCCCAACCCCCAACCGCGCACCACTCGCGAACCGGCTGACAACCACGCAACACTCGCGGCGGCGCGGCGGGGGGACGTAGCAGCGCCCGGGGTGTGTCGCGCGGTGCTGCCGGAGCCGCCCACCCGCCGACTGTTGCAGCGTTGGGCGTTTGACCTTGGCCCAACCCCCAACCGCGCACCACTCGCGAACCGGCTGACAACCACGCAACACTCGCGGCGGCGCGGCGGGGGGACGTAGCAGCGCCCGGGGTGTGTCGCGCGGTGCTGCCGGAGCCGCCCACCCGCCGACTGTTGCAGCGTTGGGCGTTTGACCTTGGCCCAACCCCCAACCGCGCACCACTCGCGAACCGGCTGACAACCACGCAACACTCGCGGATGCGCGGCGGCCGAAGCGAGCACCTGATCACACGCAACACTCGCGGATGCGCGGCGGCGAAGCGAGCACCTGCTCGCACGCAGGTCACGGCGGCGCGGCGGTGACCTTCCACGGGTCGCGCGGGGTCAACCACACAGTTGCGGGCAACCCACCAACCGGCGGGCACCACGACCCCGGCGAGACTGCCCCCCGAAATGCGAAGCGGCCCGAAAGGTCACAATTGCCCCGTGACCCGCTGGCTGATGCTGCACGGTGCCGGC
>DAOMFH010000239.1:0-3973 GCA_035429705.1 Actinomycetota bacterium | reverse complement strand
GGCCCACGACCTGGACGCCGGGTCGATCGTCAACGCCGCGCTGGCCGCACTGACCCTGCCGGGAGCGCCCTGGGGCCGGTGAACCGTGTGTAGCCAATTTCGGAAAAATCGCAAAGAACTCTTTGCAAATGAATCTTTGCGGTCTACTCTGGAGGCATGAGCGCACCGCACGAGAACCCTGCCTTCGATCCGCAGCGCGACGTCGTCCTCGACGCGCACACCGTCAAGGGGCTGGCGCACCCGTTGCGGGTCCAGTTGCTCGGGTTGCTGCGCGAGCACGGCCCGTCCACGGCGACCGAACTCGGCCGCCGGCTGGGGCAGTCGAGTGGCTCTACCAGCTACCACCTGCGCCAGCTGGCCCACTTCGGGTTCGTCGAGGAGGATGAGGAACTGGGCAACGCCCGGGAGCGGTGGTGGCGTGCCCGGCACCGCAGCACGTACTTCGACCTGTTCGCGGTCGATCCGGAGGTGCGGTCCATCGGTGAGGAATACCTGCGCTCGGTGGCAGTGGCCAACGCCCGGCGGATCGTGGACTTCGTCGATGGCCTGCCCACGTACCGGGAGGCGCTCGGCGACGGCTGGGAGCAGGCGTCGAACCTCAGTGACGCGTCGGCCTGGCTGACAGCCGAGGAGTCCGCCGAGCTGAGCCGGGAACTCGATGCGCTGGTCGCCCGGTATGCCTTGCACGATGAGCCGGGCCCGGGGCGTGAGCGGGTGGTCGTGCAGTACCAGGTACTCCCGCAGCAGCCCGATCGGGTCGGAGAAGGTGATGCGCTGTGATGTCGCTGGGCCGCAAGCGGGGCATAGTCGGACTGTTGACCGCCGAGGGCGTGTCGCGCACCGGCACGGCGATGTCGGCGCTGGCGATCCCCTGGTTCGTGCTGGTCATGACCGGCAGCGCCGCGCTGACCGGTGTGGCGGCCTTCGCGGAGATGGCGCCGTATGTCGTGGTCGCCGGGCTGGGTGGCCCACTGGTCGACCGCATCGGTGCGCGCCGGGTGGCGATCTGGTCGAACGCGATCGCAGCGGCTCTTGTGCTGCTGGTGCCGGTGCTGCATGAACTGGACCGCCTGCAGGTGCCGTTGCTGCTGGGTCTGGTGGCGGTCATCGGCGCGGCGCGCGGCGCAGCCAGTTGCACCTACGTGCTCGTGCCCGGCGTGGCGGAGATCGGGGGCATGCCGATCGAGCGCATGACCGGACTGCACGACGGGGTGAACCGGATCGCGGGGATGCTCGGGGCGCCGCTGGGCGGCGTGCTGCTCGCGGCCTTCTCGGCGGATGCCGTGCTGGTGATCGATGCGGTTTCGTTCGCCGCCGCCGCTGCCCTGATGCTCGCCACCGTCCCGCGGGCGGCCGATCCCCGGCACAACCCCGCGCTGCTCGACCCCCTGGCGTCCGACCATGGATCGGGAGTGCGTGGGTACCTGGCGTCGCTGGGGGAGGGCCTTCGCTTCCTGCGCGCCGACCGGACGCTGATCGCGATCGCGGCCATGGTGCTGGTGACCAACCTGCTGGACATGGCCTACAGCGCCGTGTTCCTGCCGGTGTGGGTGCACACCGAACTCGGCAGCCCACTGGGCCTGGGTCTGGTGTCCGGACTGTTCGGCGCCGGCGCGGTGCTCGGCTCGGCCGTATACGCCTGGCTGGGCCCCCGGCTGCCCCGCCGGCAGGTGTTCGCCTGGTGCTTCCTGATCGGCGGAGTGCCCCGGTTCGCCGCCCTGGCGCTGGCCTCGACCCTGCCCCCGGTTCTGGCGGTCGCGGTGATCGCCGGACTCGGCTGCGGCGGGATCAACCCCATCCTGGGTGCGGTCGAGTTCGAGCGCGTGCCCCGACACCTGCAGGCGCGGGTGCTCGGCGCGCTGGGTGCGATCGCCTGGGCCGGAATCCCGCTTGGCGGCCTGCTGGGCGGACTTGCGGTGAGCGGCCTGGGCCTCACCACCGCGCTGTGGCTGGCTGCCGGCGGGTACGCTCTGGCCACGCTGGCCCCGTTCGTGGCCCCCGCCTTCCGTGGCTTCGACCGGTCGGATGACTCCCGACTGGTGCCGGTGGCTTGAGCCGGGTCAGCCGGGTAGCAGTCCGGCGGCATGGCGGGCGGCGATGTAGCCGTACGTGAGTCCCTGACCGATCGTCGCGCCGGGACCGGGGTAGGCCCGGCCGAACGCATTGCCCGCCGCGTTGCCCGATGCGTACAGGCCGTCGATGACCGATCCGTCCGGGCGCAGCGCCCGGGCCAGGCCGTCCGCGCGGATGCCACCACACGTCCCGAGGTCGCCGGGGACCACCTGGACCGCGTAGAACGGGGGTTTACCGATCCGGCCCAGGCACGGGTTCGGCCGGATGGTGGGATCCCCGTAGTAGCGGTCGTACGCGCTGTCACCGCGCCGGAAGTCGTCGTCGTGCCCGGCCGCGGCGAACAGGTTGAAGCGCTCGACAGTCTTGGGCAGGTCGGGCAGGCCGACGGTCGCCGCGAGTTCGGTCACCGTGCTGGCCTGGTGGACGATACCGGCGTCGTACCACTCCTGCGGGAAGGGCTGATGGGGGAACAGTCCGGCTCCGAACAAGTATCGGTTGCGGAACGTCTGGTCCATCACCATCCAGACCGGCAGGTCCTGCTTGATGAGGATCTGGCCGGCCGACATGTAGTTGACCGCCTCGTTCATGAAGCGGCGGCCCTGCTGGTCCACGATGATCTGGTTGGGCAGGGAGCGCTCTGCCAGCAGCGTCCCAGGCATGGGACCCGGCACCGGGACCGCCGGGAACCACCAGGCCTCGTCCATGAACGAGACGTCGGCCCCGGCACGCTCCTGTGCGATGGCGATGGCGTCCCCGGTGTTGTCCGGGTTGCCGAAGCACCAGTCGGTGTTCAACTGGTCCGACTGGAACTGGTGACGCCACTGCGCGCGCCGGTCGAAGCCGCCGGCAGCCAGCACGACCCCGCAGCGGGCCCCGACCCGCACCGGCTGCCCGTCACGTTGCACCACGACACCGGTGACCCGGTCGCCGTCGACGAGCAGATCCACCAGCGGGGAGTCGAACCAGATGGGGATTCCGCGGGTTCGCAGGCCGAGTAGCAAGCCAGCTGCCAGCGCGCCGCCGCCGGCGACGTACTCGCGCCGGACGGCCAGGCCACCGACCCCCAGCCCGAGCAGTTTCGCGCTGGTCACAGCCCCGCGGGGATGGCGGGCGATCAGGTTGAGCCAGCGGTAGGACTTGCCGCTGACCGGCATCGGGAAGGGTGCGGCCATCGCCGGTGGCCGCAGCCGGGAGCGGTCGGCCCCCAGTCGCCGGACGTCGAACGGCTTGGGCTCCATGGCGCGGCCAGTAGCGGAGCCACCGGGCAGCTCGGGGAAGTAGTCGGGGTAGTCGGTCATGAACTGGAACCGCAGCGGGGTGGTGCGCCGCAGCAGGTCAACCGCGGCGGGTCCGTGCTCGACGAACGTCTGCCAGCGCTCTTCCGGGACGTCCGCATGGGTCAGCGCCCGCAGGTACTCGCGTTCGCGATCGAGCGTGTCGACGGCCCCTGCTGCCCGCAGCATGGTGCTGTTGGGAATCCAGAAACCCCCGCCGGACAGCGCCGTCGAACCACCGGCGTACGCGGACTTCTCGATCACCAGGACCGACAAGCCCGCCTCGGACCCTGCCAAGGCCGACAGCATCCCGGTGCCCGCCCCCACCACTACGAGGTCGTACCGCTCGATCATTTTGGACCCACTTCCTTTCCGCATGAGGCTGTGCGGGCGCGGACAAGACCACGGTACGTCCGTGGCCGGGGGGTGCGCAGCCGAAGTCCAGTGCCGTTGCTGGGACTCAGCCGCGACTGGCGTCAACGGGGCGTCCTGTGGTTCCATACTTCCCGTCGGACCCGATGGTGGCGATCTTGCAACTTGCCTTGAATAAAGACACTTGCTAGGATGAAGGACATGATGCTGACAGAGCGCGAACGCGAACTCCTCTCTCTCATCAAGGAGACCCC
>DAOMFH010000238.1:1327-3975 GCA_035429705.1 Actinomycetota bacterium | reverse complement strand
CCTGCCTCTGCGGATGAAGGACCCCGGTCTACCGACCGCCGACCTGGTTCCTCGTCGAACAGTCCAGCAGTTCCCGCAGTCTGCCGGCCGCGGTCTCGCGCACGTCCCGGCCCTCGCTCAGGGCGCTGACGGAGGCGCCGTCCACCACTGCGATGATCATCTCCGCGGACCAGGGAATCTCCAGGCGGCGCAGGACCCGACTCACCGCGGCGTTGAGCCGGTCTCGCCCGGTGCGGTAGGCCCGGCGCACCGGCGGCGAGCCACCGGCCGCCACGAGTTGCAGGTAGTGGCCGAGCAGTTCCTCATCGGTGGGCAAGGTCGCTGCCAAGACGGCTTCGATCCGGTCGTGCTCGGTGTCCGGCACCGGGTTGGCCTCAGCGTCCTCCGCAGCCCGTTCCGCCCGCGAGGCCCAGCGCGCGATGTTCACCCGGCCCGCCTCGCTGAGCAGATCGTCGAGCCCGGAGAAGTAGTAGGTGGTCGCGGACAGCGAACAGCCGACCCGATCGGCCACCGCTCGATGGGAGACGCCTCGCGGCCCCTGTTCCAGCAGGATCGCTGCGGCCCCCTCCACGATCTCTTGCCGCCGTCGCTGACCTTTGGCGGTCGCCGGTTTGACGATGGAGTCACTCATTCCTGCCCCCCTACTTCCAGTACAGACGTGCTCTTCAGTCGATCTTAGGGCCCGAGCCGGCGGGGCCGCACCGATCAGGTCCGGAACACGGTCACGGCGGGCTCTCCTGGCCGCCAGAAACGGATTCGCAGGCGGGGCGGCGACTCGTCGCTGAGGTCGGTGAAGACCGCCGAGGTCAGGTCGATGCGAAAGCGCAGGGAACCCGGTGGGTAACCCGCCGGGACTGGCACTTCCACCGCCACTCCTGACACCTTGGCTTCACCAGGCCACGAGCCGTCCGGTCGCGGGTCACGGGTGGGGCTGTGGATGGCCACCCGCGGGTCGCGGCGGATGTCAGCGGCCTTCCGGGCATCAACAGGTGTCCCCACGTACAAGTGGCCGTCCTCGAACTCCACCTCGGTCCCGCTGATCCGTGGGCTTCCATCGGCGCGCAGTGTTGCGATCGTGCAGTGCTTGCCGACCGCGAACGCCGCACGCACATCCTCGGCCAGTCGGGGGTCCGCCGTCGCGAGGTCAGTCATCCCCGGCATCGAGAACCGCCGTCCGCAACTCCTCGATGGACTCCAGGAAGAAGTCCAGCATCCGCTCAGGATCCTCGGTGATGCCGGTGTCCGAGTGAACGGAGAAGTTGAGCTTGCCGTCGAGTGTGAAGATCCCGAACGAGAGGTTCATGTTCCCGCTGAGCCCGCCCATGCCCCAACTGCCCAGCACCCGGCCACCGGCGACGTAGATGGGATGCCGCGGTCCGGGCACGTTGGTGGTCACCCCGATGGAGTGGTCCTGCACGATCCGGTGGACCAGGCGCTCGACGTCCGCGGTCATCAGCGAGGTGGCCGAGATGAGCCCGAAGGACACCACAGGCATCTGTGACTCCTTCAGGTCGGTCAGGCGCCGGTTGACCTCGTGCAACTGCTCGACCGGGTCCTCGATGCTCACCGGCAGCAGGACCGGGATGATCCCGAACCGGTTGCCGAGGGTCCGTGGCAACTCCGCCTCGGGTCGGCGCAGGCTGATCGGCACCGCCGTGAACAGGTCGTCCACGGTGAGCGCATCCTTCTCAACCAGGTACTTGCGCAGGGCGTTGGTGAGTACCGCCAGCAGCACGTCGTTGACGGTTGTGCCCGTGGCGCGACCGATGTCTTTGATCGGCTGCAGGTCCACCGGTTCGATCCAGTCGACCTTCTTCTGCCCGCTCACGTCACCGTGCAGGATCGTCTTGCCCGGCCGGGGCGCGAAAAGGAACTCCACGGCGTTCTTGGACGCCTCGGCAGTGTCCTCCGCGACGCCGAGCGCGTCGGTGCCGAATTCCACGAACCGTCTCGGATGAAGCGCGACCGTCAACGTCTCCTGCACGAACTCAATCGGGTTGCGCACGACGTCCACCACCGGCGACACGGCCTTGCCGACGATGTCCCGCTTGCGCACCGGCGGCATGTCCACCGGGGTCGGGCGTTCCAGCGACTCGTCCTCGTCGCACAACGAGAGCACCACCCTCACCAGCGCCCAGCCGTCGGCGACGCTGTGCTGGATGCGGCTGTGGATCGCGGTGGTGTTACCCAGGTATCCCTGGATCACGTACATCTTCCACAGTGGCCGTTCGCGGTCGAGCAACTCCGAGCGCTCTTGCGAGATGAGTTCGGCCAGTTCCTCCTTGGTCCCCGTCTCCAGGTGCACGACCTCGACATGGTTGGCGATGTCGAAGTCCGGGTCGTCCTCCCAGTGCGGCAGGTACAGCGGGTTGCGCGACGGCCGCAATCGCTGGTGGAACGTCGGGTACTTGTCGACGATGCGTTCCTGCACGATCGCCCTGAACACATCCGGGTCGATCTCCCGGTCCAGCCACATGAGGGAGGAGACGGTCTGGGCGTTCTTGTCCCACTCGCTGTAGAGCCACGCTGCGTCGGCGGGGGAGAGTCTGCGTTCTGCCACGAATGCGAGTCTAGGTCGCGCCATGGGTCTGTGCTCGGGCTGCGGCAATCTCGCCTCGCCTGGGTATCCGGGGGCTGGTCCGCCGGTT
>DAOMFH010000238.1:0-1227 GCA_035429705.1 Actinomycetota bacterium | reverse complement strand
CCGGAGGATACTTCCGGACATGTCCGCGACGCTGGCGCTGGTCGTGGCTCATCCCGACGACGACGCGTACGGGTGCGCCGGCACAGTCGCGCTGCACGCCCACGACCCCGGCTTCCGGTTCGTGCTGGTGCATGCGACCGACGGTGAGGCCGGCGAGATCGCCCCCGGTGTCGAGGTCAGCCGCGAGGCGCTCGGGGAACACCGGCGGGCCGAGGACGAGCAGGCGTGGCGTGCGGTGGGTCGCGTGCCCGATCGCCACGAGTGGCTGGGTTACCGGGACGGATCGCTGGCCGACATACAGCCCGCCGAGCTCGCCGGTGTTGTCGCGCGAATCCTCGAACAGGAGCGGCCCGACGTGGTGGCGACGTTCGGGCCGGACGGGATCACCGGTCATCCAGACCACATCGCGATCGGTGCCGCGACCGATGCGGCCTTCCACCAATTGCGGGGGACTGGCCCGGGATTCCAGCGGTTGCTGCACGGCGTGCTGCCGCAGTCGGTGTTCGACCGCTGGAACGCGCGGCGGGTGCGCGACGGGATGGACGCGTGGGAGCCGCAGCAGGTGTACCAGTTGCGCGGCGTGCCCGACGACCGGATCGGCCTGACTGTGGATGTGTCGGCCGTCGCGGGTCGGGTTGTGGCGGGGTTGCGGGAGCATCGCAGCCAGGCGCACGTCATCGGTGGGGACGACCGGAGCGACCGGCAGTGGGCCAGATCAGTGAGCGCTGAGCACTACGTAGTGGCCTGGCCCCCGGGTGAGGCCGGGCTGACCGACGTGTTCGACGGGCTCGACTAGAGCACGCCCGGTGTCCGGTGCCAGATGGCGGGCACCCGGGCGCCACGTACGCTCAGAAGCGTGGAGTTCACCGGCACCGACGCCTACCTCACCAATCCCGCCCTCGAAGCTGCTGTGCGCTGCTCACTGGTCCTGGAGAAGCCCTTGCTCGTGCGCGGCGAGCCCGGCACCGGCAAGACGCTGCTGGCCGAGGCGGTGGCCGAAGCGCTGGACATGCCGCTGATCACCTGGCATGTGAAGAGCACGACCCGTGCCCAGGAGGGTTTGTACCACTACGACACGGTGCAGCGGCTGTACGACTCCCGGTTCGGCGACCACGACGTGCGCGACATCCGCGAGTACATCCACATGGGCCCGCTGGGCCGGGCGTTCCAGTCGCCGCAGCGCGCGGTGCTGCTCATCGACGAGATCGACAAGGCCGACATCGAGTT
>DAOMFH010000237.1:0-3978 GCA_035429705.1 Actinomycetota bacterium | reverse complement strand
AGCGAGAATCGGCCGAATTCTTGCTAACGGATGTTGCGTTCGCTAACCAACGTTGCGATTGCTCACCGATGCGCTGGCTCAAATCGCGCCGCCGACCCGGGACCGATGTGGGAGGATCAAGGCCGCCATCGGCCCAGCAACGGTGCAACAGTCGCGGCCATGGCACGGTCCTGTCGAGCCACAGCGGGAACCACTGCGGGTCGCGGGGGTGCAACTGATCGCTCGACCTCGCAACGCAGTCGTTCCGCCCCCGCCCAGTCCCACGACCCCCGGAATCCGAAGCTCACCAAGCACGTGGAGCATCCCACCGGTCGCGCCCCTCCCTGGGACGTTGTTGACCCGCTCAGTCGTGGGCGACCGCGATGTCCACCAGCAACTCGGCGGCCAGTTGTTCCAGGTCGGCCTGGACCGCTGCCGGGTCCGCCTGTTGCGGCAGCCGGACCACCACATGGGCCTCGAACAGCCGGCCGCCGGCCATCGGCGCGTCCCTGGTCTGGGTCTCGATGGACTCGATGGACAGGTGGTGGCGGTGCAGCACCCCGGACACTTCGCGCACGATCCCCGGGCGGTCGGTGCCGAGCAGGTCGATCACGAACACCGGGGCATCCACGGTGGGCGATCCGGCATCGGACACGGGGTGCACCGACACGTCCAACAGGCCGTCCAGTGAATCCAGCGAGGCCCGGAGTCGCTCAGCCCGGTCGTCCGGGACCGACACGACGACGATGCCCGCGAACTTGCCCGCGAGTTCGGTCATCTGGCTGCGCTCCCAGTTGCCCGCGTGCTCCGAGATCACCTCGGACAGCGCTTCGACGAGACCCGCCCGATCATCACCGATCACTGTCAGCACGATCCTGGTCACGCGTGCATCGTAAGCGAGCGCGCACGGCTTCGGTGGCGTTCGGCCGAGGTTGCGGGCAGACAAGCACAGCCGACTCGGCACCAGGGGCCGGGCAGCCTTGCGCCGACCGCGTCCACAGCAGTTGCGGACCCGGCCGCCAGCGCGAACCGACCCGGTGCTCGCGACCATCCGATGGCGGCACTGAACCTGCTTGAATCCAGGCATGACCGCGAGTACCGAGGCCGCCCTGCGCCGGGAACGAAAGCTGCTCCAGGCCTCGACGGCGACCGCGGCGGCCTTCGCCATGGTTGGAATCGCCTGGGGGTGGTGGGCGGAGTCCCAGGTGATCCTGCTGGATGGCGCCTACGCGCTGATCGGCCTGGGCCTCGGGCTGCTGTCCCTGCGCGCCGCGCGCCTGGTCGAGGCCGGGCCGACACCGGACTACCCGTTCGGCCGGGAAGCACTGGCGCCCCTGGTCGTCGGCATCCAGGGGCTGGTGCTGCTGGGCACGTTCGGCTTCGCCGCCTTCGACGCGGTGGGGGTGATTCTGGAGGGCGGCAGCGACACCGAGGTCGGCTCGGCACTGCTCTACGGCATCGTGACCCTGGCAGCCTCACTGGGCATCTGGGGGTTCCTGCGGGGCCGGGCACAGGAGTCCGAACTCGTGCAGGCAGAGGCCGCCCAGTGGGCCGCCGGGTGGGTGCTGAGCAGTGGCATGGTGATCGGTTTCGGGCTGGCACTGGGTCTGGCCTCGACGTCGGCGGCGCACCTGGGTCGGTTCGCGGACCCCGTGCTGGTCCTGCTGGCCAGCGCTGTCATCCTGCCCACTCCGGTGCGCATGATCCGGTCGATGTACGGGGAACTACTCGAGGGCACCCCGGCACCCGAAGTCAGTGGACCTGTGCACGATGTCGTCCGCCTGGTCAGTTCCAAGCACGGGCTGCCGGAGCCAACCATCCGCCTCGGCAAGCTGGGCCGCAAGTTGTACCTGGAACTCGACTACCTGGTGGGGCCCGGCCGGAAGGTCGGGGAAGCGGACAACGTGCGCCACGACCTCATCAGACAACTGCATGAGCCGGGTCGGCTGCTGTGGATCAACGTGGAGTTGCACACCGACCCGAACTGGGATCAGACCGCATAGGCGCGGGACGAGTTTCGCTTGTTCCTGCGCAGGAGTCCGGCGCGACAACGCACACGCTTTCAAATGGGCCGACCTCTCCCTGGACACAACCGCATCCCAACCGCCCAGTTGCCCTCACCGGCCCCGCAGCCGGGACACCCTGCCGCCGTTGGTCGCTACCAGGGCCGCCAGCAGGATCAGCGCGATCGCCAGCCACTGCGGCCAGCCCAGTGCCGCACCTTCGCCCGGTGCCAGCAGATCCAGCAGCACGGCGCCCAGCAGTTGCCCGGCGATCGACAACAGCCCGAAGACCAGCACTCCCACCCCGCGGACGGCCCACGCCGCCAAGGCGATGAAGCCGACGCCGATGGGCCCGCCAAGATACAGCCACCACTGCTCGGGCCACCTCCCGAAGGCGATCAGGCCCGCAGCCAGCGAAACCCCCGTCACCAGCAGCAAAGCGGTCAGGCCGACGACGAAGTTCACCAGCGTGGCGGACAGGGGCTCCCCGGTCGCGGCCGCAACCCGGCCGTTGATCGCCTGCTGCACGGACGCGCCGAATCCGGCCGACAACGCCAGCAGCACCAGCCATGACACGGACGTCGTGCCGCCAGACTGCCACCCCGATGCGACGACCGCGGCCATGGCCACGCCGGCGGCCACGACCCGCGGCCCGCTCAGCGGCATGTGCCCGGCCGGACTCAGACCGGCGCGATCCACCAGGAGCGAGCCGCCCACCTGTCCGGCGACCACCCCCACCGTGAAGACGGTGACGCCGAGTACCCCGACGACCAGCCCCTGAGTGGTGACCAGCCACGCGCCGGCGATGCCGCCGAGCAGCTGCCACCACGACAGCCGGCCGGCGGCCACCACCTCCGGGATGGACCGGAAGGCGGCACGAAGGCGAGACCGGGACAGGATCAGCCCAGCGGCCAGGACCAGTCCCGTACCGAAACTGACGCAGGCGGCCACCAACCCGCTGCCGACACTGCCGGCCAGATCCGCATTCAGCCGCGATTGGACCGCGATCAGCACACCGACCCCGAGGGCCGCCGTGATCACGATGGACCGCTGTCGGCCGGACTGGAGCACGCCTGGCATTATCCGTCACCCATCCCGCCGCCAGGTTCACCAGTCCCGTCGCTGGCCTGGTGGACCTGACTCACAGCACGGTTGGTGACTGCCGATCGCGACCGACGCGCGACTGCCGGCCTGACCCGGGGCGACGACCCTGCACCATTCGTAACGCTGGCCCGGGGCCACAGGACCACGGGCGAGTAACGGCCGTGTCCGCTCGCGAGTCGGGAGCCGTGGTTCCGGCCCCTGCGCTTCTACCCCGTCCACGCCACCGACGGGTAACCGGTGTCGAAGTGCTGGTAGTCGGGCGTCGCGAGATCCTGCCAGATCCAGCCGCGCTTGGTGAACGCCCGCCAAACCGGCCCGCCCTCGAGGATCTTGCCCTTGCCCGGGGTCCGGGCAGCATGCTTCGCGGTCGGCATGAAGCAGTCACACCGTGGGTCCAGCCAGGGATTCTCGCGGGGGTTGATGTCCACCGCCCGGCCGTTGGCATGCGGAGATGACACAGCCGACGAGTTCGCCTGGGCCGCGGTGCGACAGTTGTACGCCGACGTGTTGTCCGCGGCCATGCTGGCGTTGTCATCACCGCCGAAGTTCTCGATCGGGAGCATCGACCGGATCGGGAAGCCGTCGTCGAAGATGTCGGAGAAGATCGCCGCGACGTCGCGGGCCACGTCGCGGTTGACCACGAGCACCCCCCGCTGCACGTCGCCGTCCCAGCCGTGGAAGTTGACCTCCACGCGGCGCAGGTCCGCGCGAGTGGCCGGACACTGCGGACGAACCACGCCGGCGGACTCCATCGCACGCCACTGCCGGTCCGGAATCCGGCGGATGCGCGGGTCGGCGGTGGTCGGCGACAGAGGTGTGCTGGGGGAGGCCGGCGCAGTGCTGGGGGAGACCGGCTCAGTGGCGGGGGTAGCCGGCGCAGTCACGCCCGGGC
>DAOMFH010000236.1:0-3982 GCA_035429705.1 Actinomycetota bacterium | reverse complement strand
CTGAGATCGGTGAACCGCTGCGCGATGTCCTGCGCGTCGTCACCGATCTTGCCGAAGGCCTCCTCGCCCAGGGCTCCGGGGGGCAGGTCGCCGCGGGCCCGCTGCGCGGCCGCCACACTCTGCAGTTCTTCGCCGTGGGTGAGCAGTCGCAGGGTGCGGTTGCCGATCTGCCATTGCTCCAGCCCGTTGACAGTCAGTGGGATCCGCTCGGAGGCGGGCTCGTCGTCGCCGCGCAGCGGCACCCCGATCCGGGTCCGCAGGAAAGCCGCCGGCGGGGAGCACAGGAATGTGCCCAGTTCCTGCGGGGACACCTGCTCGACCGGTAGCGGGGGGAGGCCGCCGAGGTGCATTGTCGGGGCCGGATCGCGTGGCTCGGCGGCGCGACGCGCGGCGGCCAGTGCCGATTCGTCGTGGCTGAACGGCCCCGGGACACCGAGCTTGCCGGGGGTGAAGTTGCGCGGGTCGAACGGCTGCAGCGGGTGGTCCACGCGAACGGACTCGCGGGGTGCGCCCATCGCGTGCACGGTGTCGAGCAGGTCGCCGAGCGGGACGCACGGCGGTCGCGGTTCGTTGGTCCGCTCGTCGGCCCCGGTGTAGGTGACCACCAGGTGATCGGTGGCGGCCATGACCGCGTCGAGCAGCAGTTGCCGGTCCTCGCTGCGCAGATCGCGCTCACCGAGCAGCGGATCGCGCGCCATGACGTCGTCGCCGTCTGCCCGTACGGCCCGTGGGAACGAGCCGTCGTCCATGCCCACCAGACAGATCACCCGGTGCGGCACCGAACGCATCGGCACGAGCCCGCACACGGTCAGGTCGCCGGAACGGAAGTTGGAGCGCGTCGGCCGGCCGCGCAGGATGTCCGACAGCAGCCAGCGGATGTCGGCCAGCGACAGGCCCAGCGAACCGGCGTAGCCGGACGCGGCATCGGTCAGCCCGCTGATCGCACCCAGCGCGTTGGGCAACTGCCAGGCGTCGGTCCCGCGGGCGTCCACGAGGTCGGTCAGGGCCCCGCTGAGAACCTCAACCCACGTGTCGATGGAATGCCGGCCCTGCACCGCGTCGCGCACACTCTGCAGCCGGGTCACCAGTTCCGCCAGCCGCCCCACGAGTTCCACATCACTGCTGTTGACGTCGTCGACCGGCAGCACCCCGTCGAGCATGGCCAGGCCGTCCTCGGACATCGCCGCGCCGAGCAGCAGCCGGTCGAGCCCCCACGCCCAGGTCCCAGCGGGGATCCGCACGAGGAACTCGGCGCGGGTCTGGTCGTCGAGCCCCCAACGGACACCGGCCTGCGGGGCCAGCGCCTCGAGTCGTTCCAGACCGTCGTCGTCGAACTGGAATCTGGCCCGCACCGGGGGCAGGGCGGCGAAGTCCAGCAGGGCCGACAACTCCAGACGGCTGGTGAGCAGGTCGAGCAGGGCGGCCAGCGCGGACAGGACGAGGTTGGTCTGCTCGGGGGTCCGGTCGGCGATCCGCAAGCGCAGCGAACCGGACTTGTCCGCGGAACTGAATGCCGCCGACAGTAGGGGTGCCGTGGCCTCCAGGTCCGGGCACATGATGAGGATGTCGCGCGGCTCCAGCGTCGGGTCGGCTTCCAGCAGCCCGAGCAGCACCTCGTGGACCACCTCCGCCTGACGAGCCTGCCCATGGCAGGCATGTACCCGGATCGAGTGGTCGTCCGGCCGCAGGTCGACCGGGCCCGTCGAATGCCGTACTCGCCAGGGGTCCTGGTTGTCGCGGATCTGGCGCTGGAGGTGACCCAGCAGGCTGTCAGCCGGCAGTGCGCTGGGCAGGTGCTCGTCGGTGTCAGCGGGCACCTGCTGGGCCAGCCGGATCCGCAGTTCCCGGGCATCCCGGCCCATCGAGCGCAGCAGCGGATTGACCGCCTGCGCGGCTGAGGTGTCGTCGCGCCGGTGGCGTGATTCGGGCGGCACCACGTGCGTCCACAGGGCGGGGGATGCGTCGGCCAGCCACAGGTGCACCTCGCGCTGCTGACCCAGCGCGGCCAGCACCTGCAGCTGGTCGGCGGGCAGCCGGCTGGCGCCGAAGACCGACAGGCGAGCCGGCAGATCGACGATGGCGGCGTCCGCTCGCACCGCCCGGCAGGCCTGATCGAGGCGCTCGGCCAGACTCGGGGTGCCGATCTCGTCGCGCAGTGTCCGCCACAGGTGCGGTTGCCACGCGAGGTCGTCCGGGATCGGTGCCCCGGCGCCGTCGGTGTCGTCGCCGCGGGCCCAGTCCAGCAGCATCCCGGGCCGCTGGCTGGCGTAGGTCGCGAAGAGGCGGGCGATCCGGCTGGCGACCGCGAAACGGCGGTCGTGGCGGATCGGGTCGTCGTCGAGCAGGCCCAGGTGGCGGGCCAGCGGTTCGCACCAGTGCTGGGCCGCGGACCGGTCGATGACGCTCAGCAGCGGCCAGACCGCGCGGTGCGGGAGCCACGGGTCGGTGCGCGGCTCGACCCCGGTGGCCTGGGAGATCACATCCGTTGCGACAGTCGCCGGCGACGGGAAGTCGACGTTGGCGCAGACCCCGTCGCGGCCGTTCACCGATGTGCCCAGGACCAGCCCGAGACCCTGCGTGATGAACCGTTCGATACCCGGAGTCGGCACGGCCACGATGTCGGGGGTGAACGGGTCGGCGGGGGTGTCGGTCAGCAGGTCGGCGAGCCCGCGCAGCAGGGTGTCGGTGCGCTCGCTGCGATGGATGTGAACGCCCACGTGGCTTCCCCCTTCCTGCTCAGCGCCACGCTAGTCGGTGGGTGCGACACGAAGTGTGACTGCCCGCTCACCCCAGCAGCACCCGCCGCAGGGCCTTGCGCAACAACTTCACCGTCCGGTGCGCGTGCTTGCGTTCGATCTCACAGACCCGCTGCTCCTCGGGATCGTCGGCCCCCTCGCGCGCCTGCCGCCACGCGATCTCCTGCTCCTCGTTCCAGCGGATGAGCTCCAGCAGCAGGTCCGGATCGTTGTGGCAGATCTTGGCGGCATCCTTCGGCCGCAGCGTGCCCGGCCGCTCCGCGTCGAGTTGCAAGATGCTCAGCATCGCGGGGTGGATGTCGTCCTCGTCGGGTTCGCTCGTCGACGGCTCCCCCACGAAGTGCTGCCCGTCAACGCGATCGACCAGGTCCGCCTCATGCTTGGCGACCGCATCGCACATGTGGGTGACCAGCGTCTGGAACTGGGTCGGCGCGAACGGCCAGGCGAGCAGTCCGGCGGTGGCGATGACCATGGAGCCGTGGAGGATGAACTTGACGCCATCGACCGCGCGGTTCAGGCGGTCGACCTCCCGCAGCGCGACGTCGCGATCTGCCACCTCCTTGGCCATCAGCGCGAACAGGCGGATCATCGGACTGCCCTCCTGCGTGCGGACGAACAGCACGGTGCGCCCGGTGCGGATGGGGATGTCGCCGTCGTCATCGCGGTCCGGCACCTCGTCGAGCAGGTGGGACAGCGTGTGCTCGATCAGCCGGTCCAGCTCCTCCCGGTTGTCCGGGAAGGTCGCCGGCGATTCCTCGTCGGGTTCGGCCGGCGTGGGCGGGAACGGCTCGGACGCCCAGTCGACGTCGTCGCCGCACAAGTAGGAGGGATGCAGGATGCGGAACCCTTCGCGCATCGCCTCGACCGCCATGCTGGCCGCCTGGTCCACGTGCGTCAGGGGCAGCCTGATCCAGTAGTTCGGCGCTCCGGCGGACGGCTTGCTGAAGCCCATCTCGCGCAGGCGCTTCCGGTCGGCCTTGTCGAGCTTCCAGCCGTCGTCCAGGAAGCGGTTGCTCGCCGCCTCGAGCAGGATCTCGTCGTCCAGGCGCAAGGCTTGGACGTACGGCGTGACGCCCTCGGAGTCGAACTCGATCTGTAGGCTCTCACCGTCCCCGAGTGCGTCCATCGCCTCGGCCAGGCAGGCCCGGTAGTCCTTCCAGGCCGCCTCGATGATGCTGTCCAGATCAGGGCTCCGATCGGTCATCGGGCCACCTCCTTCCCCGTCT
>DAOMFH010000235.1:0-3985 GCA_035429705.1 Actinomycetota bacterium | reverse complement strand
CCAACTAGCACGCCACCGGCCGCCGTTCAGTGACCGCGGAACTCCGGCGGCCGCCGCTCCTCGAACGCCTTGACCCCTTCGGCGAGGTCCCGGCTCGTCCAGGCCCTGGCCACCGACTCGTCCACCCTGCGCGCCACCTCAGGCGGCAGGTGCGCATCGGACAGCTCCGCCAGCGCGGCTTTCGTGGCCGCGATAGTCAGTGGTGCGTTGCGGACGATCTTCGCCGCCCACTGACGAGCCGCCGGTTCCAGATCCTCGCCCTGTCCCACCAACTGGGTCACCGCGCCGAGTTCGAAGGCGGTCTGCATCGTGACCGGCTCGGCCGTGAGGAACATGCGTGCCACCACCTGCGCGGGCAGGCACGCCAGGAAGCGGGCCACCCCGGAGGCCGGATACCCCACGCCCAGCCGGGCCGGGGTGATCGCCAGGGTCGCCTGCGCCGTGGCGACGATCAGGTCGCAGCTGAGCACCAGTTCACAGGCACCGCCCCAGACATCGCCGCCCACCTCCGCGATGGTGGCCACGGGCAGGCGCCGGAAGAACTCCAGGAAGCTCTCCAACGGGTTGTCCCACACATGCTCGGCGGCCTCCAGCGGGATCTCGCTGATGTCATGCCCGCTGGACCAGATGCCTTTCACCGGTTCCGCGCGCAGGATGACAACCCGCACGCCCTCCTGCACGGCAGCGCTGAGGATGGTGCGGGCCTCCTCCAGCATCGGCGTGGTCAGCCGGTTGCGGCTGGTCGGGTCGCAGAAGGTCATGCGCAGGACGGTGCCGTCGGTCTGGGTGCTCCACTGGCTCACGATCATCGAGTCTAGGCGGGCCGCAGGGACCGGGCAGGGGACGGTTGGCAGTCACGCATCAAGAACTGCTGGGTTCCTGCCGAAGGGGAGTTGTGGTGGTCTCGACCTCTCTTCTGATGCGCCGGCTCGGCGTGGCGGTCCTCGCGGCCGCGCTGACCGCCGGTTCCGTCGTCCCCGCCGAGGGGGCGCCCGAAACACGGGCCCCCCGACCGGTTCTCCCCCAGCCGCGGGCCACCGTGAACGATCCCCAGTTCCAGTGGACGACTGTGCCGGGGGCGGCCACATACCGGCTCGAGGTCGCACTGGACCACACCTTCACCAACATCGTGTACACCGTCGACACCCCGGCCACCCGCTACATGGACACCTCGGCCTGGCCCGCGGCCAGCTACTGGTGGCGGGTTCGGGCGGTCGCTCCCGTCCAGGGTCCGCCCTCGGCAGTGCGCAGTTTCACCCGCCAGTGGTTCAGCCCCGACGGCGGGGGCGGCACCCACCAGGAGACCGCCCGCCCCGACAACGTCACGGTGGAGGACTTCTCGGCTGAACCCGGCGTGCAGGTCCCGGCCAACGCGCTGAAGGTGAGCTGGGAACCAGTGGCGGGGGCGTCCTACTACGAGATCCAGTTCGACGGCATGAGCGACGGCATCTGTACCACCCCGCACACCGTGTTCACGCCCTACCTCAGCGGATCGTTGGGCGGCGAAGGCAAGGGCGGGTCGGGATGCGATCCGAAGCTGGCCACCGGTAGTCACTGGGTTCGCATCCGGGCGGTCGACGAGACACCGGGCAAAGGCAAACTGTTCAGTCTGTGGTCGGACGAGGCCCGCAGCCTGGACTCCGAGGTTCCCGGCGTGGTGAGTTTCTCGCTGGGTCCCAAGCTGCCCGGCCCCTCCGAACCACAGCCCGCCGTGCTGACCAAGCCGCGCAACGGGACGGTCTTCCTGGACGTTCCGACCTTTGAGTGGAATCCGGTCGAGTGGGCCAGTCAGTACGAACTGGTCGTCGCCTTCGACCAGGACTTCACCAACGTGCTGGGCCGGTTCCGCACAAAGAACACCCGCTTGGTACCGCTGCAGCGGCTGCCCGAGAACACCGCCATACGCTCCTACTACTGGTACGTGGTCCCCTGCATCGAGGACGGCGGCAAGACCGCGTGCCTCAACGAGAACCGCGTGGTCAATCGGTCCGGCCGCTTCCGGACCTTCAAGAAACAGTCGGTGCTGGTGCGCACCACCTCGGTGAAGCGCAAGGGCACGCCCTGGGTCGAGTTCACCTGGGAGCCGTACTCGGCGACGATGTACCGATTCGCCCGCAGGACCGGCACGCTGGACGCATCCATCGGCGGGGCGCAATGGTACGAATTCCAGATCAAGAGCCGCGGAGCTCAGTGGGACTCCGCCCGCACGATCATCACCGACCTGCCCGGTGTGATCCCGCTGGACCTGCAGTTCGGCGGCCGGTTCGAATGGCGCGTGCGACCAGTGGACGAAAGCGGCTCCGGCCGGCCTTGGAGCGATACCCGCTCTGTCCGTATGCCCCTGGCCGTGCCACAGAACCCGGTGGCCCTGAAAGCCTTCCGGACCGCGGACAAGCGGGTCACCCTGCGCTGGCGGACCCCGGCCTCCAAGTTCTTCCCGGTGACGGGCTACTCGGTCTACTACTCAACCCGGGGCAAGCGATGGAAGCCCCTCACCCAGGTCCCACGCACCCACGCGGCGTTCAAGGTAGGCAAGGGCCAGCGCTACTGGTTCATGGTGACCGCCAGCAACTTCGCCGGCGAGGGCCCGCCCAGCCGGGTGTACGTACCCAAGTGAGAGGACGGCCAGTGCCATGAGACACCGCTGGACCAGCGCGTGGCTGCTCGCTGCGGCCCTGGTCGTGACATCGCTTCCGCTGATCGCCAACGCCGCACCACTGCCCGCGCCCGTGCCCCAGTCCCCCACCGCCGGCGCCACAGTCGACCAGCCCGTGTTCAGTTGGGCCCCGGTCAGCGGCGCGAAGTCCTACGAGATCGAGGTCGCGCTCGACGATCAATTCGTCACGCTGACTGATCCGGCCCTGCCGGAGGATCCCGAAGGTGTCGCCGAGCCGCTGCCCGTCAACGGGACGACCTACGTTCCCACCCGCACCTACTCCGCCAAGACCCACTACTGGCATGCACGGGCGGTCGCCTCTGATGGCAGCAAGGGCCAGTGGAGCAGCACCCGGGAATTCACCCGGCGCTGGACCAACGACGACGAGCCAGCTGGCACCGAGTCGGACGTCCCCGCCTCCCGGGTGGAGAGCGTGCAGATGATCAGCGGCGGCGACACCCCGCCACTGAACCTGGTCGGGATCACCTGGGACCCGGTGCCCGGCGCCAGCTACTACGAGGTGGCGATCAGCGTCGGCGATGAGGAGATGGTCTGCAAGACCCCACATACCACTCTCATCCCTCCTTTCAAGAGTGACTACTCCCGCCGGGCCCCGCTCGGCTCCTGCGCGCTGACCTCGCCGTTGCGGGAATGGACCGATGGGAATGGTTGGATCGTGCCCGCACCAGGATCACTGGAGATAGACGGGGACGGCGCGCAGGCCGGCGACCTGGTCTACGTCAGGTTCCTCGACTCCAACGGCAAGGTGGTCGTGGTCGACCCCGCCCACGCCGTGGCCGGAGCCGGCAGCGGCCCGGACTTGTTCACGGTCCCCCTGTCCGACCACCCCGCCGATCCGGCTGCCAAGGTCCAGTACTTCAAGGTGTCGCTGCCCGTGGAAGCCGGGCAGACCTACGCGGTCCGGGTTCGCGCGGTGGATGTGACCGTCGACCCCGACTACCCGGGGTCGACCGCAGTGTTCGGCATGTGGTCCAACGAGTGCCTCGACCCCTGCCAGTCCCCACCGGACAGTCTCACCTTCACTCCCGGCGACCCACAGAGCGGCACCGGATCCCCGTCCCAGCCGGTCACACCGCTGGATCCGGCCCTGGCCGGCACCGACGTCCCCCTGCTGCGCTGGGTTCCGGTACCCGATGCGGTGGCCTACCAGGTGACTGTGGCATTGGACCGGGACTTCACCAATGAGGTCGCCACCTATCTGACCCGGACCTCCGCACTGGTCGCACCGGAGGTGTATGACGACCACGGTCCGGTCAAGGGCTACTACTGGTACGCCACCCCCTGCGTCTACAAGTCGGTCAGCGAGTC
>DAOMFH010000234.1:0-4022 GCA_035429705.1 Actinomycetota bacterium | reverse complement strand
CCTAGCCGTCCCTACGAATCCCGCCACCGCCGGCGGTGGGCGAGTGTGACCGACCCGAGCCCGACAGCCAGGAAGAGGAATCCCGTCCCAGCAAGATTGGCCTGAGAGTAGTCCGCGGCGCCCTCCGAGACTGCCTGGCCGCTCACGCCGGGTGCTGAGAGAGCGGCGACGGGCGCTGCCTCCGCGGGCAGGACGGCCTCGCTAGCGGCAACAGGGGCGACAGCGATTGCCGCAGCACAAACACAGACTGTAACAACACCACGCTTCGTAAGCATCTGATCCTCCCGCTCCTCCGTTCGGCCCATGCGCCAGTAGTCATTCCGGTCCATAGGCCTAACACATATGGTAACCCTTAGTTGCCATTCACGGAAGAGGGCGGTTCCACTCGATAGTGTGAATCCGCCGATTTGGTCGGGGCACCGTGGGGCTCACGACCCGAGGGCACAGCGAGGCTGAACTCGATGGCCGCCCAGATTGGCCACGCGGCGTTCGCTGCCATTCATTCCGGAGCTCAAGTGGGCCAGTGAGCAACCGCTCGGATCAAGTGTCGACCTGCTCGATGAAGACGTCGCCGCGGTGGCTGGACTGAGTTGCCACGTGACGGTGGTGATGATCGGTCACTGCGGCGTCATTGCGGTCGGTCGCCTGGAGCGGCAATGGCAATCTGTCGGTGGTCGATTGTGCGATCGCTCGCACGATCCACCCGGCGCGGGCCTGGCCGGGAGCCGGTTCGAACGCCACCACGGTGGACGGTATCCACTTCTGGCGAACCCGAACCGGCCCAGAGCCGAAGCTACTCACACCCTCTCGCCTGCTGATGCGCCAGCAAGGCGCGCGCACTCGGATCATCGATGGCATCCACCCCAGTCGCCATCCCCGTTCGCCAGGACATTCGGTCACACTGGAGGCCGTACGCTGCCCGGAGTCCTCACATCACCTCGCCCAAAGCAAGCCTGGATCAGGGAAACCCTTTGGCGGTCCAGTCAAGGTCCCGTGCTTCACACGAATGCTCGCACTCCGTGAGCCCGACCGTGCCCGCGTCAAACCGAGGCCTGCTCACGCCTGCGCGGTGAAGCGTTCAGGCCACGTCGGCTGGTGCCCAGTCCACGGTGGAGGCACGCACCTCGGCGACCTCAAGTGGCGGGACGTCCACGGCCTCGATCAGCCGATGGGAAGTGGGGCGCCGGCCCTCGGACTCGCCCATCAGTTCCTCGTGCATCTTCTCGCCTTCGCGCAATCCGGTGAAGACGATCGCCACATCGTGGCGGCCACTCATCTCGATCATCTGTCGAGCGACGTCGAGGATCTTGACGGGTTGTCCCATGTCGAGCACCAGGGCCTCTCCGTCGTGACCGATCGCCGTCGCCTGGATCACCAGTTGACAGGCCTCTGGGATCATCATGAAGAAGCGGGTCACGCCGGGGTCGGTGACGGTCACCGGGCCGCCCCGGGCTATCTGTGCCGCGAAGACGGGTAGAACCGAACCCCGCGAGCCGAGCACGTTCCCGAATCGCACGGAGATGCACTTGCCCGGTATCTCCCTAGCCACCGCGGCCGTCAGTCGCTCGGCGATCCGCTTGGAGTATCCGAGCACGCTGGTGGGATTCGCCGCTTTGTCCGTCGAGATGTTCACGAACGCGCTCACACCCACTTCCCGAGCAGCCTCCAGAACGTTGGCGGTACCTAGGACGTTGGTCTTCCATGCCTCCTCTGGATACTGCTCCAGCATCGGAAGGTGCTTCAAAGCCGCGGCGTGGAACACCACTTGTGGCCTGTAGTGCTGGAAAGCCCGATGTAGTGCCTCGGCGTCGCGAATGTCTGCCAGAATGACGTCGTCACTGTCGAGCAGCGCTCTTCCTGTCATGCTCAACTGTAGGGCGTGCAGTGCCGACTCATCGCGGTCCAGCATGAGCAGCGTGGCCGGATCGAACTTGACGAGCTGCCTGCATAACTCGGAACCGATCGACCCCCCGGCGCCGGTCACAAGTACGCGCTTGCCCCGCAAGAAGCGTGCGCATGCCTCAACGTCGGTGTCCACAGGATCGCGTCCCAGCAGGTCGGTGACGTCAATGTCGCGAAGGTCCTGAATCCCCACCTTGCCAGCGAGGATCTGGGTCAGGCTCGGCAGAACCTTCACCTTCAGCCCGAGGCCCTGTGCAGATTCGGAGACGTCCCGGAACAACTCGGATCGCGCCGATGGGATCGCGATGACCAGGACCTTCGCCCCCGTCCGCTCGACCGCCGCATCCAGATCGGTCCGGTTACCGAGCACCCGGATGCCCTGAATGTGCAGGTGACGCTTGCGTGGATCATCGTCGAGTAGGCCGACCGGCAAGTAGGGAGAGTCGGGGTGGGCCAGCATGTTGGCGACGAGTTGGGTGCCAGCTGAGCCAACGCCCAGGACCAGTGCGGGTGCAGCGCCATCGGGCCGCACCAGCGCCTCCTGCAGAGACCGCCACCCCAGTCGCGGTGCGGCACCAAGGATCAAGGCCCCGAGTCCGGCGGCGATCGGGATCGAAGTCGGCAGGAGCCGTCCGCCTCCCAGGAACAGACTGGCCAGAAGCAGAATGATGATTGTGGCCCCGTAGGACTTGGCGACGGCCACCGCCTCATCGAGTGAGCCGATGCGGTAGCGGCCGTCGTAGAGCCAGAAGACAGTTCCCATGACCAATTGGGCGCCGATGGCGATGGCGATGCCGGTGAGGGTCTTGGCCCACGGCACGCCGCCCGGGATGTCCAGGTACCGAAGCAGCGTGAAGCCGGTGATGGCGATCGCCCACGCCGCCGCGTCGGAGATGACTAGCGCGTACAACCGGTTGTGCGCCAGCCACACCTCCGTTCCTCGACCCTTGACCATGAGGACAGGGTACCGATCCGGAACCGCTGATGAGTAACCCGAACAGGTGAACCAAAACAGGTCAGGGCATGGTAGAGGATGCGGACCGGCCCTTTGACGGGTATCAGGCAGAGGCCCGGGCAAGCCGGCTCCGTGTGAACGGTGCACTTGGGCGGCCTCCAGGCCATGAACAGTTCACGGCCGGCATCTGGTCACGCTCTGTGACCCAGGACGAGTCGGGAACCGTGTGTGGCCCTTTCGGACAGCAGCATCTCGCGACTTGCCCAGAGAACCTCGGTCGACCCCCACGGACCCACACGCCCAGTCCCGCGCTCACTGGCGGATGGGTCCCTGAAGGCATGCCTTACTGGTGCGGTCAGTACCCCCGCTCCGCCGGCTCGATCTCGGCAAGTCTCATACGATGCCGTCGTCGGTCATCGCTGAGCGGCCCCTACTCATGGGTCGGCGTCGCGGGTCGCAGCTGGACGCCCTCCACTCCCGGTAGCGGAGCCCCCATGACAGCAGGGTCCTGCGTGGTCGACACATCGGAGCGGAACACAACTTGCATGACCGTGCGGGCAAGGATGCGGAAGTCCAGACCTAGACTCCAGTGCTCCACATACCAAACGTCCAACGCCAGTCGCTCCTCGAACTTCGCCGTGTGCCGCCCGTTCACGGCCGCCCAGCCTGTGAAGCCGGGACGCATGTCGTGTCGTTTGTGCTGCTCTGGGGTGTATTGCTCCAGATACTCGGTCAACAGCGGCCGCGGTCCGACCAGGCTCATGTCACCACGCAGCACGTTCCAAAGCTCGGGAAGTTCGTCGATGCTCGAGGACCGCAGGAAGCGACCCAGCCTGGATACCCTCTGTTCGTCTGTCAGGTACCAGACTTCCCCGGGGTGAGGATCACGCATGGTCCGGAACTTCACGAGAGTGAAGGGGCGCCCGTGCAGCCCCGGGCGGACGTGTCGGAACAGAATCGGTTTCCCCTCAACAACCCGGATGGCGACTGCAGTCCCGACCAGGAGCGGTGAGAGCAGGATGAGTCCGACACCCGCACCGACAACATCGATACCCCGCTTCACGGCCAGGGCCTGGCTGCGACTGAGGCGAGCACGTCGCATCATCTCTTGACTCCCGGATGCACCTGCGGCGAAACCGGCCACGGTCGGGACTTCCTATGCGCG
>DAOMFH010000233.1:0-4039 GCA_035429705.1 Actinomycetota bacterium | reverse complement strand
CCTAGACCTTCTCCACCGGGGCGTACCGCAACAGCAACCGTTTGATCCCCTCGCTGCCGAAATCGATGTGGGCCTCGGCCTTGTCGTCGCGCCCGGCGGTCGAGACCACCGTTCCGAGCCCGAACTTGGGGTGCAGCACATTGTCCCCGGCGCTCAGTGAGATGACCGGTCCGGCGGTTCGGCGCGCAGACCCGGCGGCCTGGGCGAGAGCCGGGGCCGCACCCCGGCCACCCGCGCTGGGTCGCCGTGACAGGTCACGACCGGTGCGGCGCCAGTCGATCAGCGAATCCGGCAATTCCTCGAGGAACCTGCTCGGCGGGTTGCCCTGCGGGGTGCCGAACTGCATTCGCATCGCAGCGCGGCTGATGTACAACTGCTTGCGGGCCCGGGTCACCCCGACGTAGGCCAGTCGGCGCTCCTCCTGCAATTCGACCGGATCATCCAGCGACCGGGCGTGGGGGAAGACCATCTCCTCCAAGCCTGTGAGGAAGACCGCGTCGAACTCCAGGCCCTTCGCGGTGTGCAGCGTCATCAGAGTGACCAGCCCACCCTCGTGGTCGGGAACGTCGTCGGCCTCGGCCACCAGGGCCACCCGCTCCAGGAAGTCCGCCAGGGTGCCGTCGGCGTTGTCGTTCATGAACTCCCGGGCGACCGAGGCGAGTTCGGCCAGGTTCTCCAGCCGGGATTCGTCCTGCGGGTCGGTCGATGCCTGCAGTTGGGCGACCATCCCGGACTGCTCCAGCACGGCCTCCACCATCTCCTCCGGGCCGGCACCGGAGTCGAGTGCCAGGCGCAGTTCGTCCAGCAGCGCCAGGAACCCCCCGATGCGCAGCTCCGCGCGCGGACCCACCCCGGACTCGGGGGCGCGGCGCAGCGCCGCCTCGAAGCTGATGCCCTCACGCTGGGCCAGCGAGTTCACCTGCTCGACGGTCCGGTCCCCCAGCCCCCGCTTGGGCACGTTGAGGATACGGGTCAGCGCCACGTCGTCGACCGGATTGGCGACAGCGCGCAGGTAGGCCAGCGCGTCGCGCACCTCGCGCCGTTCGTAGAAGCGGACGTTGCCCACGATCCGGTACCGCAGGCCGGAGCGCACCAGCACCTCCTCCAGCGGACGGGACTGCGCGTGGGTGCGGTAGAACACCGCGATCTCGCCCGGATCCGTGCCCCTCGCAGTGATCTGCCGGATCTCGTTGACCACGAAAGCCGCCTCGTCGCGGTCATCGTCGGCTACGTAGCCGATGATCGGGTCCCCGTCGCCGGCATCGGTCCACAGCCGTTTGTCGCGCCGGCCGGCGTTATGGGCGATGAGCGCGTTCGCCGCGGACAGGATCGTCTGGGTGGAGCGGTAGTTCTGCTCCAGCAGCACCACCGCCGCACCCGGGAAGTCCTTCTCGAACTCCTCGATGTTGCGCACGTCAGCGCCGCGGAAGGCGTAGATCGACTGGTCGGAATCCCCGACCACGCACAGTTCGGCCGGGTCGAGGCCCTGCTCACCCTCCCCGACCAGCCGCCGGACCAGTTCGTACTGGGCGCGGTTGGTGTCCTGGTACTCGTCGATCAGGATGTGCGCGAACAGCCGGTGATAGTACGCCGCCACGCTGTCGTACAGGGACAGCACCGCCACCGTGTTGCCGATCAGGTCGTCGAAATCCATCGCACCCGCGCGCTGCAGTCGCTCGGTGTACAGCCGGTACACGTCGGCGAGCACCTGCTGCGACTCATTGAGATCGTCCTGCGCGAAGGTCTCATGGTCGATCAGCTCGTTCTTCAGCGCCGAGATCTGGTGCTGGAATCCGCGCGGACGGTACTTGCGCGGGTCCAGGTCCAGGTCTTTGGTGATGTTCGTGATCAGCCGGCGGCTGTCGTCGGTGTCGTAGATCGAGAAGGAACTGGGGAACCCGAGGTGGTGGCCCTGTCGGCGCAGGATCCGCACACAGGCGCTGTGGAACGTGGAGACCCACATGCGCCGGCCCACGGGCCCCACTGCCGAGGCGACCCGCTCCTTCATCTCATTGGCGGCCTTGTTCGTGAAGGTGATAGCCAGGATCTCGGAGGGCGTCGCCTGACCGGTGGCCAGCAGATATGCGATCCGCCGGGTGAGCACGCGGGTCTTGCCGGAGCCCGCGCCGGCCACGACCAGGATCGGCCCACCGCGATGGGTCACGGCTGCCGACTGCTGGGGATTCAGGTCAGAGAGAAGGTCGTCCACTGAACCTGAGTCTATGCCGGACCCCGGCTAGGAGATGACCCCCACCATGCGCAGGGAAACCGTCGCCCCGGGTGCGTCTCCGGCCACCCGCAGCGACCCGTCCGGCCCCACCGCGACCACCACCAGATCGGTGTTCGAACGCTGGGCCCGGACGTCCACCGTGCGTGCCCCGGGACGCTGGCCGGCACCCCAGACCGTTACGCCGCCACCCTTGGCGCCCCCCTTTGTGGTGACCGCCAGGACGACGGCCGTGGCCCCACCGGGGACCTTGCCGGAGATGGTGCGCACCTTGCCGGTCCGCACAGTACCCAGATCCGCTGCCGCGGGCCGCAACTGGCCTGCCCCGGCCTGCGGGCTGGTGATCCATCCGCCCAGCGCGACAGTGACGGTGGTCGGGGCGCTCGCGGTGTTCGTCAACGTGACGTTGCGACCCTGGCTGGCCGCGAACACGGTTGCCGACCGGACGCCCTTGACCACGTCGATCGCGTCCGCCCGGGTGTGCTGACCGGGCGGCATGACCCGCACATGACCTGTGCTGCTGCCGGCCGTGTTCAAGGTCAGGATCGCCCCGGTCACCCCCTCGGTGGGCGTTGCCGGCAGCGTTACGTCCTGCGAACCCCGGGCCGGCAGTTCGACGGTCGTCGCAACGCTGGTCGCGGCCGGACGCCAGGTGCCCACCCGGTCCACCGCTGCCGAGGTGCTCGCCCGACCGAAGTAGCCCAGGACGTCCACCGCGAGCCGGGCGTGGCCGGCCACTGTGGCCAGCCAGATCCGTCCGGTGTCCGAGACCGGCACGATCGCGGTGCTCGCGGAGGTTCCCTGCATGCCCAGCGACACGACCCGCGGACCGCTGGCGCCGGGCGATCCGGACGCGGTCAGCCAGCCCGGCGCATTGGATTCGTACGCGGTAACCCGTACCGCCACCGCCTCAACACCGGTCTTCGGGATGCCGCGCCGGCCGGTCACCGCGATCGACGTGCTCCGGTCGTCCCCGGACCACCGTCGCTGCTGCAGATAGCACCCGTTCGACCCCTTGCGGCGCGAGTCGAACAGCCGCACGGGTTTGATCGGCACGAACGCCGCCGATCCGCGCAGCGCACGCGGACTGCCGGTGGCCCGCACCACCCGGCACGGGGTGTCGATCACGGGCGTGTTGTCCCAGTACGAGGTGCGGGCGGCCGCACCGTCCCAGGTCATCGAGAAGTGCACGTGGTCGCGGTGGCAGAAGGTGTCACTGCCAGAACCCTGCAGCGAGTAGCAGCCCTTCAGCTCGGTCCAGCCGCGCCCGGGGTCGTAGGCCCGCCACATCTGGTCGGCCCACCCGATGTACATGATTCCCAGGCGCCGGGCATTGGCCGCCGGGGTGCCGTCCGGACCGGGTGAGGTCACCCAGTCGACGAACGCCTGGGCCTCGGCCCGCTCGGCCGGGTTCTTCCAGTCGACCATCCAGTCGACCGCCCGGCCCTCCTTGTGCTCGGAGACCGTGTCCTGGTCGCAGGCGCGGCTGATGCCGATGACCGCCTTGCCGTAGGTGTCCAGCAGCAGCTGGCGCAGTTTCAGCGCGCCCGGACGCGGGGTCGGGTCGCACGTGGTCATGCCCTCGTACTCAATGGGTGCGTCCAGGGTCGCCGGGTAGGGGCGTTCTGGGGGCAGCGTGGTGCTCACGGTCTTGGCGGCGGCGCCCGGCGCCACCGTCCCGATGGCCACTACGAGCACGGACAGCAGGGGAAGGATGCGTCTCGTTACCACCCGAGGCACAATGCCGAAGGGATTTGGGCATCCCGGGCATGTCGCGGCCGGATTCGGTCACGAAACGGTAACGGCCTGGGC
>DAOMFH010000232.1:0-4061 GCA_035429705.1 Actinomycetota bacterium | reverse complement strand
CCGAGCACCTCGGTGGCCTGCGTCTCCAGGGCCTCCGGGCGGCTCTCCGGACGGTTGACGGTCGGCTGTCCGGACGTGATCAACTTGAAAAGTGTCCAGGCGCGCTTGCCGGCGATCGCTACCACGGCGACGACCAGTACCAGGCCGACGATGAGCCGGATTGTCATCTGATCCATAGGGACCTCCCAGCCTTCATACTACTGACGAGTAACTTGCCTTTCCGCCCGGGCGCTGGCACGAGGCGGTCAGCGGGGGTTGGGTACCAGCGTGCGCTCGACGGCCGCCCGGACCGGTGCCACGGCGTCCTGTGGCCGGGTGACCCACCAGGGCGCGACGAACAGCGGTTGCAGGAGGCGTTGACGATGTGCCAGCAGGGCCAGTACGGCGACCAGTGCGGTGAGCAGCAGGGGAAGCACGAGCTGGGTCAAGGGGTTGTGCGCCAGTTGGGCGGGCAGGAGCCGTCCGACGAGGAACAGGACCGGCCACTGCAGCACGTAGATCGGCAGGGTCCGGGCTCCCACGTACTGCGCCCAGGCCGGTGCGCCCGCCCGGGTGACCTGCACGGCCAGGCTGACACCGAACGCGACCCACACGATGCTCAGCGGCAGGTACGACTGGCCGATCAGCTGGGGCGCATCCAGCCACAGCAGTCCGAGCCCGACCGCCAGGCCCCCCAGCAGCCACGTGTGCCTGCCAGTGGCGCGGGCGGCGAGTCCGCCGACGAGATCCTTGAAGTAGGCGCCGAACAAGAAGAAGCCGAGGTTCATCCCCATCGAGGTCAGCAGGGAGCCCGGGATGTGGGCGTTGACGAACACGTCGACCACTGGCCGCAGCACGTTCGGCATCAGGGCGAGGGCGACGACCAGCCAGGGCGGCTGGCGGCGTGCGAGGCGCGCGATCACGAAGAACAAGGCGATCGCGTACAGGTACCAGTAGCCGGACTTCGCCAGCAGGATGGTCGAAAGCGGCTGCGTGGCTGCGCCGAAGGCCGCGGTCAACCCCAGGAACAGCAGCACCCAGGTCAGATAGAGGTAGACCATCCCCGTGGTCCGGTTGGTGCTGGCCCGCCAGGGGCGATGGATCGCGGAGGACGCGAGCATGCCGGAGACCAGGAAGAACACCGGCATCCGCAGCGGTTCAAGGAGGCGGTTGAGGTCAACGATCAGCGATCCGGCGGGTGTGGGTCCGCCGGCGTCGATCACAGCGCTGGTCGCATGCAGGAACACGACCAGCAGCACGGAGACGGCCTTGACCAGGTCAATCCACGCGATCCGTCGCCCCATAAGTCCAGGGTCCCCCGGGCCGGTCGGAGAGTAAACGTGAGTTCCGACACGCGGTCGCGTCCAGGTTCGTCCGGACGCGTGGCTGGTAGATCGGGTTTGGTCCGCACTGGAGCCTTACGCTGAACACCATGGCCACACGTGACAGACAGCCCAAACTCCGGAAGAAGGCCTATGAGGCCGAGCTTTTCCGCCTGCAGGCCGAACTCGTCAAACTGCAGGAGTGGATCAAGGCCACCGGTACCAGGATGGTGGTGATCTTCGAGGGCCGCGACGCGGCGGGGAAGGGCGGATCCATCAAGCGGATCACGACCTACCTGAATCCCCGGACCGCTCGGATCGTGGCGCTTCCGGCGCCCACCGAGCGGGAGCGGACCCAGTGGTACTTCCAGCGCTACGTCCCGCATCTGCCGGCCGCCGGGGAGATCGCCCTGTTCGACCGCTCGTGGTACAACCGCGCCGGGGTCGAGCGGGTCATGGGCTTCTGCACCCTGGAGGAGTACCGCCGGTTCCTGCACCAGGCGCCCATCTTCGAGCGCCTGCTGGTGGAGGACGGGATCGTGCTGCGCAAGTACTGGTTCAGCGTCAGCGACGAGGAGCAGCAGCGAAGGTTCCAGTCCCGGCTGAAGGACCCCATGCGCCGGTGGAAACTCAGTCCGATGGATCTGGAGTCGATCACCCGCTGGGAGGAGTACTCGCGGGCCAAGGACGAGATGATGGTCCACACCGACATTCCCGAGGCCCCGTGGTTCGTGGTGGAGAGCGACAACAAGAAGGCCGCTCGACTCAACGTCATCAGCCACCTGCTGTCGTCCATCCCCTACGAGGACGTGACGGTACCGCCGCTGCACCTGCCGGACCGGCCCGCCTCCCGTGGATACATGCGCCCGCCCAAGGACACCCAGACTCACGTTCCCGATTTCGCGGCGAAGCTGCTCAGTTAGCCTGTGGGATGTGAAGCCCGGCACCGTCCCGCTGCGCTGGGCGCGTGCTTGGACGTTGGGCAGTTGTTCGGTCGTGCTGTCGGCGGTCGGCCACGTCGGTGGGGGCGGGCATGCCGATCCCGTGCTGCTGCTCCTGCTCACCGTCCTGGCCGGGCTCGCGGGTTATGGCTGGTTGGGCCGGGAGCGCGGGCTGGCGGAGATCCTGGCAGCGGTCGGCACCGGGCAAGTGATCGCCCACCTGCTGCTCAGCGCCGGCCATTGGCACCCGCCCTCGCCCGGGATGCTGCTCGGCCACGCCGGCGCTGCCTTGGCCCTGGCCGGATTCCTGCGCTGGGGTGAGGCCCGGCTCTTCGCGACCGTCCGCAGCCGGTACCTGCGCTGGCTGGTGACCCTCCGTGTCGCGCTGGCCGGGATGGCCGATCGTTGTGCGGGGGCTGTGCCTGTCGTCGGAACGGGTTCGCACATGTGCTCGGCGGGCGTCCACAGCGCCGGGCATGAGCGCGCCCCGCCTGTCGCAGCCCTGTGCTGAGCTAGGACCGACACCGATACCCCTGGAGTGATCTATGCCCGCGCCGCTGCGGCCGATATGGGCTCTGCTGACCGCCCTTCTGCTCGCGCTGGCGGCGGCCACGCCCGCTGCCGCCCACACCGAGCTCCTGTCCACCGATCCCGCCAACGGGCAGAACCTGAGCGAACCGCCCGAGCGGATCGTGCTGCGATTCGGGGCGGAGTTGCTGCCCGCCGGCGCTCAGTTGCGTGCGGTCGATCAATCCGGGGCCCAGGTCGAGCTGGGACCGGTCCAGGTGCGCACGACGACCATGTCGGCCGACTGGCCTGCAGCCGCAGCGGATGGCACCTACCAGGTCGCCTACCGGGCGGTCGCCCACGATGGGCATCCACTGCAGGGCTCCTTCTCCTTCCAGGTCTCGCGGGGTTCGCCGGCCGCGCAGTCGCCCAGCCCGGCTGGCGCCGTGTCTCCCACAGCCGGCCCGGGCACTTCGCCGCAGCCCCAGTCCGATGGCGGCGGTCCCAACCTGCTGCTACCCGCCCTTTTCCTGATCGTGGTCGGCGGGATCGGTGTGCTGGTCTGGAGGCTTCGTGCCGACTGAGGAGACGCGCCGGCCGCAACAGTCGTCGCAGGCCCGCTGGATGGTGCCGGCCGGCTTGGTGCTGCTCGCGGGCCTGGCCGTCGGCCTGGTGGTCGGTGGGGGTGCCGACCTGGTCGAGGTCGCGGGCATCGAGGGCCCCGGACGCACGGTCACCTGGGGCTTGCCGGTCATCCGCCTGCTCGCCGTGGCGGCCAGCGTCGTTACGGTCGGCCTGCTCGGCTACGCCGCCGTCCTCGGCCCGCAGGGGCGCAAAGGCGTCCTGTCCAGGGTGGGGCGGGCCGACGTGGTGCGGGCCGGTGTCGTGGCCGGAATCTGGTCGGTGCTCAGTGTCGCAACGGCTGCCTGGGCGCTGGCCTGGGCGCTGGGCCTTCCGCTGACCCGGACACTGACGCCCGACGTCATCGGTACGTACCTGTGGTCGGTCGATGCGGCCCGGGCGTGGCTGTTCGTGGCGGTGATTGCGGCCGCGATCGCGATCGGCTGCGTCTTCACCGCGACCGTGACCGGCGCCGGGATCTCGTTGGTCGCCGCGCTGATCGGGGTGGCGCTGCCGGCGCTCACCGGTCACTCCTCCTCGCTGGGATCCCACGGGGTGGCCATGACCTCCGACGTGGTCCACGCGCTGGCCATGAGCGTCTGGGTCGGAGGGGTGGTGGCGATCCTGTTCCACGGCGTCCGGAACGACCCGGGCACGATGCGCGCCCTGCCGGTCTTCAAGACCGTGGCCA
>DAOMFH010000231.1:0-4114 GCA_035429705.1 Actinomycetota bacterium | reverse complement strand
TCCGAGGGCATCTTGCGGGTCAGCGGCGCCACCTCCGTGGGGAAATCGAGGTAGAAGGTCGGGAAGGTGGTCTGGTCCTCGCAGAGGTTCTCGTACAGCTCCAGCAAGCACGCCGACGCGTCCCAAGCCGGATCCATCGGGATCTCCAACCGGGCTGCGTGGCCACGCAGCACCTGCTCGGACGTGTCGACGGTGACCTCCTCACCCAGCGCCCGGCTGACCCCCTCGTGGACGGTCATGGTCGGCCACGGCGGCGACAAGTCGATCTCCTCGTACCCACCGTCGGGCAGCGGCCGCCGGGCAATGGGCCGCCCGTAGACAGCCGTGGCGATCTCCAGGATGAGATCCCGGGTGAGCACCCGCATGGTCTCGTAGGTGCCGTACGCGTCGTAGATCTCCAGGCTCGAGAACTCCGGATTGTGGGAGGCGTCGACCCCCTCGTTGCGGAAGTTGCGGTTGACCTCGAAGATCTTCTCCACGCCTCCGACCAGCAGCCTCTTCAGGAACAACTCGGGAGCGATCCGCAGGTACAGGCGCATGTCGTACGCGTTTATGTGCGTGATGAAGGGGCGCGCATTCGCCCCGCCGTGCACCGTCTGCAGCATCGGGGTGTCGACCTCCAGGAACCCGCGCCGCCACATGCTCTCCCGCAGGGCGCGGATCGCGGTGGAACGCAGCGCGACCATCTCCCGCGAGGTGTCGTTGACGATCAGATCCACGTACCGCTGCCGGGTGCGCGCCTCCGGATCGGTGAGTCCGGCGTGCTTGTCGGGGAGCGGGACGAGGCATTTGGAGGTGATCACGAAGTCGTGGGCGAATACCGACAACTCGCCACGCTTGCTGGTGATCACCTCACCGACCACACCCACGTGGTCGCCGAGGTCCACCTCGTGCTTCCAGCGGTCCAGGGTTTCCTGGCCGACCTCGCCCAGCGAGAGCATCACCTGGATCTGCCCGCTCCAGTCCTTGACTTGCGCGAACACCAGTTTCCCGGTCACCCGGTTCAGCATCACGCGGCCGGCGATGCGCACGACCACACCGGTCCGCGTGTCCGCTGCCAGGTCGGGGAAGCGCTCCCGGATGTCCCCGATCATGTCCGCGCGGTCGAAGTCGGTGGCATAGGGGTCCACCCCCCGGGCCCGCATCTGCTCCAGTTTGTGCCGGCGCACCAATTCCTGTTCGGGCAGGTGCCGCTGCTGCTCGGCTGTCTCCCCCTCGTCCGCGACCGCCAGTTCCGTTGCCACCGGTGTCCACAACGCCACCGGCGAGGCGGCCGCCCCGTCGGCCAGCGACTCGCGGCCACGTGCCGCGAAGGGCAGGTGCGGTCGCTCCATGAACCCCTCGGCAAGTCCCGCCGCGATCCCGACCCTCGGCAGGTCTCCGGAGCGCTCGAACAACAGGAATCTCGGCACCCAGTCGGGTTCGTACTTCTCATTGGAGCGGTACAGGGACTCGAGCTGCCACCATCGGCTGGCGAACATCAGCAACGCCCGCGATGCACGCATGACCGGGCCGGCGCCGATCCTCGCCCCCTCCTCGAAGATCGCCCGCATGACGGCGAAGTTCAGCGAGAGTCGCTCCACGCCGATCAGCGGACCGGCATTCACCGTCGCCGTGACCATCGTCTCCATGACGCCGTTCTCCGCGGCGGGATCGCGCCGCATGAGATCCAGGGAGATTCCCCGGCGCCCCCACGGGGAGAACGACAGCAGCGCCCGCCGCACCCCTTCGGAGTCGAAGACCTCGGTCAGGACGCACTCACCGTCGAGCGGGTCACCGAGCCGGCCGAGGGCCATGGAGAAACCCCGTTCGTTGGGAGTATCCCGCCAGCGGTCGGCGTCGTTGATCACCTCGGCCATCTGATCGGCCGGCACGTCCCGGTGGCGGCGCACCCGGGTCGTGTACCCGTCGCGCTCCAGTCGGTGCACGGCCTGCCGCACAGCCCGCATGTGCCGGCCGTCGAGGGTGTACTCGGAGAACTCGATGATGGCCTCGTCGCCGAGGGACAGCGCTTCGAGTCCCGCCCGGATGTATGCCTCCGCCCCGACCTCGGACGCACCCATGGCCGCCGGCGCCCAGCCGAACTGCCGGGCCTCCTCCAGCCACGCCTCGATGGCCGGTGGCCACGACTCGGGATCCCCGATCGGATCGGCGCTGGCCAGGCTGACGCCGTTGACGACTCGGTAGGTCACCGCGGCCTTGCGCGACGGCGACCACATCACCGACTTGTCCCTGCGGGTCGCGAAGTAGGCCAGGGAGTCTCGGTCGGCGTGGTCGTGCAGCAGGACACGCAGGTCGACCTCGTCCTGCCCGGTGATCATGCGCTCCTTGCCGCGCGTGCGGAACAGCGCCAGCCCGAACGCGACGTACACCAGCGTGCCCAGCCCCCCGAGCAGGAAGGGGACCGGCCGCGTGGCCCGCCCCTCGATGCCGGTCGCCTCCTGCGAGCCCAGCCCGCCGAGGACCTGGTTGGCCGCGTACGCGATTGCGTCGGAACGCGGGACGCTACCGGGCAGAGCCTCCACCAGCAGCCAGCCGATGGGGATGGCGATCGCGAACCCCACGACCAGCGTGAGCAAAGCCATCGCGATGTTGCGCCGCGGCACGATCGCGAAGAACTGCCTGCGTGACAGCAGCAGGATCACGAGCAGGACCAGTGACGATGCCAGTGTCACCATCTGCCGGGTCTGCAGCCCGGTAACCACGAACAGGATCAAGGAGGATTCCACGATCCCCAGCACAAGGATGATCACCACGAACCACCAGGCCGACCGCTTGCGCTTGCCCAGGGCGGATCCGAAGATCACCAGCAACGCCGCCCAGGCGAGGTTCGGAGGGGCAGGGACAAGCAGAGTCTCGATGACCGTGCGCACACCGCGCAGGCTGTGCGCCAGGGGCGGGAGCAGGGCGGTCACGACGCTGAAGGCCGCCACCGCAAGCAGCAACCCGCGCAGCACGTTGGGAACCCGGCTGGTCCAGCCTTCGCCGGGCACGAAACGTCGTCGCGGGATCTCCGGCTCGATCCGGCGGTTGAGGTCACTCGCCAGGGTCGACTCCGCAACTGCAGTCATGTGCTCAGTTCCTCAAGGTCGGTGAACAGGTCCAGGCTCTCCGGGTTCGCCAGCGCCTCCGTGTTGCGCACCGGGCGCCCGTGCACGACATCGGCCACCGCCAACTCCGCCAGTTTGCCCGAACGGGTGCGCGGAAGGTCGGCAACGGCGATGATCCTCGCCGGTACGTGTCGCGGCGAACACTGCTGCCGGAGTCGCTTGACGATCCGGGCGCGCAGCAGGTCGTCCAACTCGTGTCCTTCCGCGAGCCGCACGAACAGCACGACGCGGGTGTCGTCGTCGTGGCTCTGCCCGATGGCGATGCACTCCAGGACCTCGTCGAAGGCCTCCACCTGCCGATAGATCTCCGCGGTGCCGATGCGCACGCCGCCCGCGTTCAGGGTGGCATCGGAACGGCCGAGGATCACGATTCCGTCGTGCTCGGTCCACGAAGCGAAGTCCCCCTGGGCCCAGATGCCGGGGAACCGCGCGAAGTAGGCGGCCGCGTATCTGTCCCCCTGTGGGTCCTTGAGGAATTCCAGGGGCATGCTCGGCAGGGCGTTGCGGCACACCAGTTCGCCGGTCACGCCCGCCTGCCCCCGCAGACTGTTGCCCTCGTCGTCGACGATGTCAACATCCGCGCCGAGCGCCGGGGTCTGCAACTCCCCCGCCCACACCGGGCCGGTGGGATCCCCCAGGGCGAAACACCCACAGATGTCGGTGCCTCCGGAGATCGATGCGAGATGCACGTCCTGCTTCACGTCGCGGTAGACGTAGCGGAACGTCTCCGGCGACAGCGGCGAACCGGTGGACCCGATGGTGCGCAGACTCCCCAGGTCCCGGCCGGTGAGTGGCTGCAGACCCTGCTTGTGACACGAGTCCAAGTACTTGGCGCTCACCCCGAACAGGGTTATCTGCTCCTCCTCCGCGATCCGCCAGAGGTGATCCGGTTCGGGGTGGAACGGTGAGCCGTCGTACAGCACGACCGTGGCCCCGGCCGCCAGTGCGCTGACCAGCCAGTTCCACATCATCCAGCCGCAGGTGGTGAACCAGAACACCCGGTC
>DAOMFH010000230.1:0-4115 GCA_035429705.1 Actinomycetota bacterium | reverse complement strand
AGGTAAACCTGCCAGAATCACCCACGTGGCTAATGCATCTGCTGTGACGACCCGGCTGGCGCCGGCGGGTCACGTCGACCGGCCCAACAACGTGGCCATCGGAACCATCATCTGGCTGTCCAGTGAGTTGATGTTCTTCGCGGCGCTGTTCGCGATGTACTTCACCCTGCGAGCGGTCAATCCGGAGATCTGGGCGGTCGACACCCAACTGCTCAACGTCCCCTTCGCAACGGCGAACACCACGATCCTGGTACTCAGTTCGGTGGCCTGTCAGATGGGTGTCTTCGCGGCCGAACGCGGGGATGTCAAGTCATTGCGCAAGTGGTTCATCATCACGTTCGTCATGGGCGCGATCTTCATCGGCGGGCAGGTGACCGAGTACGCGGAACTGGTCCACGAGGGGTTGACCATGTCCAACTCGCCGTACGGATCGGTCTTCTTCCTGACGACCGGCTTCCACGGCCTGCACGTCACCGGCGGGCTGATCGCCTTCCTGTTCGTCCTTGCCCGCACCTACGTGGCCAAGCGCTTCACTCATGAGCAAGCCACGTCCGCCATCGTCGTTTCCTACTACTGGCATTTCGTCGACGTTGTCTGGATCGCCCTGTTCGCCACGATCTACCTGGTCAAGTGATGCGAGGTCACATGAGAAAGCGCACTCGCCGGCGCTCCTTCGGCGCCGGTCTGCTGATGGGTTCGTCCCTCCTTCTGGTCGGAACCGGGTACGCGGTCGTCAACGCCGAGACGACTCCCTCCCCCCAGCCCGTCACCGCGGCCGGATCCGCCGAACAGTTCCAGATGGGCCGCCAGTTGTTCCTCGAGGGCTGTTCATCGTGCCACGGCCTGGAAGGGCAGGGCATGACCGCGGACAACGCCACTGGGGGTAATGGTGGACCGTCCCTGATCGGTGTGGGTGAGGCTGCCGTCGACTTCCAGGTCAGCACCGGCCGCATGCCGCTGGCGACCCAGGGTGCGCAGGCACCCCGCAAGGACGTCCAGTACACCCAGGAAGAGATCAGCGCGCTGGCCGCCTACGTGGCGACTCTGGGCCCCGGGCCTTCGAACCCGACGCCGGAGCAGCTGAACCTCGAGGGTGCCAACATCGCGGCGGGCGGGGAGATCTTCCGCACCAACTGCACCCAGTGCCACAACTTCGCCGGCAGCGGCGGCGCGCTCACCAACGGCCAGTCCGCGCCCAGCCTGATGGACGCCACACCCGAGCAGATGTGGCAGGCGATGATCACCGGTCCGCAGCAGATGCCGGTCTTCAGCAATGAGACCGTGACGCCCGAGGACAAGCGGAATCTCATCGCCTACATCGAGTCGCTCAAGGTGGAGCCGAACAACGGCGGTCTGTCCCTGGGCCGCCTCGGGCCCGTCGCCGAGGGTCTGTTCGTCTGGACCGCCGGTCTGCTGTCCCTGATCGCCGTCGCCGTATGGATCGGAGCCAAGGTCCGATGAGCACTCACGACAACCTGCCCGCCACAAAGGAGGCCGAGGAGGCCGCCATCGAGGCGGCGTTGGCCGCCCTGCCGGCCCACAAGCCGCGCCGGACCGATGTCGACCCGAAGGCCGCCCGCCGGGCCGAACGCCAGGTCTCCCTGATGTTCCTCGGATCCGCGCTGATGACCGTGCTGTTCGTCGTCGCATTCGTGGCAATCCCCGTCGACCAGAGCGTCTACATCTGGGGCTTCGGCACGGTCAACGCCAGCAACATCGCTCTCGGTGTCACGTTCGGCCTGGCCATCTTCCTGATCGGCGCGGGGGCCATCCACTGGTCCAAGAAGCTCATGAACGAGAAGGAGGAGATCCAGCTGCGCCACTCGCTGGCCTCCACCGACGATGACCGGCAAGCCGCGGTCGAGGCGTTCGAGGACTTCTCGGCGGATTCCGGTTTCGCGCAGCGGCCCATCGTCCGCCGTTCACTGCTCACTGCGATGGCGCTGTTCCCCATCCCGATGGTGGTGATGCTGCGGGACCTCGGACCGCTGCCCGAGACCATCCTGCGGGAGACCCTGTGGCGCCCGGGCTCACGCATCGTCACCGACCCCACGGGCCGGCCGGTGCGCCCCTCCGACCTGGCGATCGGGGGGCTGATCTCCGCGATGCCGGCCGACCTGCCCGCGGTCCAGCACGAGGAGGGCAACCTCAACGCCCGGGCGAAGGCCGCGATCATCCTGGTGCGCATGGAGCCGCAGGAGATCGTGTCGCAGCAGGGTGACAACTGGGACTACGGCGGCATCCTCGCCTTCTCGAAGATCTGTACGCACGTGGGATGCCCGATCGCGCTCTACGAGCAGCGCACGCACCACCTGCTGTGTCCCTGCCACCAGTCGACCTTCGACCTCGCCGACTCCGGCAATGTCGTGTTCGGCCCGGCCGCACGGCGACTGCCGCAACTACCGATCACGATTGACCCCGAGGGCTTCCTCGTTGCCAGAGATGGCTTCGCCGAACCGGTGGGTCCGAGCTTCTGGGAGCGTGGCGACGCATGAGTGCGACGGTGAACGCAGCGGGCAAGACGGTGCGCTGGGTCGATGACCGCTTGGCCTCCAGTAACTTCCTCAAGCGCAGCATGGGCAAGGTGTTCCCCGAGCACTGGTCCTTCATGCTCGGCGAGATCGCGCTGTACAGCTTCATCGTGGTGTTGCTGTCCGGCGTCTACCTCACGTTGTTCTTCAAACCATCGATGATCGAGATCGCCTACAACGGCTCCTACGTCCCGCTCAAGGGCGTGCAGATGTCCGAGGCGTACTCGTCCACCCTGGACATCTCGTTCGACATCCGTGGCGGCCTGCTGATGCGGCAGGTCCACCACTGGGGCGCGCTGTTCTTCGTGGCCTCCATCTCCGTGCACCTGTGCCGGGTGTTCTTCACCGGCGCCTTCCGCAAGCCGCGCGAGATGAACTGGGTGATCGGCGTGGTGCTGCTCACCATGGCCCTGCTCGCCGGCTTCGCCGGCTACTCGCTGCCCGACGACCTGCTCTCCGGCACGGGCCTGCGGATCGCCCAGGGCATCATGCTGTCGATCCCGCTCGTGGGCACCTACCTGAGTTTCTTCATCTTCGGCGGCGAGTTCCCGGGAACCGACTTCATCAGCAGGCTGTATGCGGTCCACATCCTGCTGGTCCCCGGTCTCATCCTGGCGCTGCTGTCCGCGCACCTGATGATGGTCTGGTACCAGAAGCACACGCAGTTCCCCGGCGCCGGGCGCACCAACGACAACGTCGTGGGCTACCGCCTGATGCCCATCTACATGGCCAAGGCCGGCGGCTTCTTCTTCGCTGTCTTCGGTGTGATCACTCTGATCTCAGGGCTGGTCACCATCAACCCGATCTGGCTCTATGGCCCGTACACCCCCGATCAGGTCACCGCCGGTTCGCAGCCCGACTGGTACATCGGCTGGCTCGAGGGTGCACTGCGGATGATGCCGAACGTGGAGTGGGTCATCTTCGGCTACACGATCAGTTGGAACATCCTGGTACCCGCGGTCATCATCCCGGGTCTGGTGTTCACCGCTATGGGTCTGTACCCCTGGATCGAACAGCTCGCCACCGGCGACAAGTCGGAGCACCACCTGCTCGACCGGCCCCGCAACGCACCGGTGCGCACCGCGCTCGGCACGATGTCGCTGTCCTTCTACATCCTGCTGTGGATCGGCGGCGGCAACGACCTGATCGCCGACTTCTTCGACCTGTCGATCAACGCGATCACCTGGTTCCTGCGATTCGCGATCATCATCGTGCCCCCACTGGTCTTCATCGCCACGAAACGCATCTGTCTGGGTCTGCAACGCCGTGACCGCGACAAGTTGCTGCACGGCATGGAGACCGGGAACATCCTGCGCCTTCCGCACGGGGAGTTCACCGAGATTCACGCCCCCATCTCCGAGGAGGAGAGGGCCCTGCTGCTCTCCAAGCCGCATCGTGTACCGCTGCCCGCCCCGGAGGAGGTCGACGAGAACGGTGTGCGCCATCCCGCGGCCCGCAAGGAGCGCATCCGCGCGAGACTGTCCAACTTCTTCTACGCGGACAACATCCCGGTGCCCACTGCGGCCGAGCTCGAGGCCGCCGAAGCCCACCTGCAGCACGAGGTGGAGGAGACCGCGCCGGTCA
>DAOMFH010000229.1:0-4130 GCA_035429705.1 Actinomycetota bacterium | reverse complement strand
ACAGTCCCCTGGATGACTGCGTGCACTTCCACCGGGTCAGCACCGACAGCAGCGGCAACCAGCCACTCAACAACGGTGGCCCGATGGACTCCGTTCGCCCCATGTGGTCACCGGACTCGACCCGCATCCTGTTCTCTTCGGACTCCCCCAACCTCGTGGCGGATGACACGAACGTGGCCGAGGACCTGTTCGTGAAGAACATCAACACGAACGCGACCGCCCGGGTATCCACAAACAGTCAGGGCGGTCAGCTCAGCGGAGCCTCCGAGCGGGGCACCTGGTCCCCTGACGGCACGCGGATCGCGTTCGACTCCAGGGCCAATGACACGGTCCCGGGCGACACGAACGTGCACGAGGACATCTTCGTGAAGAACCTCGCCACCGGCGCGGTCACCCTGACCTCCACCAATGCGGTCGGCCAACCCACGCTGTGGCCCCACCGCAACCCGAGCTGGTCGCCGGATGGCGCCTCGATCGCGTGGGACTCGGAGGCCGTGGACCTGGTGCCCAACGACGCCAACACCCGCCGGGACGTGTTCACCAAGAACCTGACCACAGGCTTCGTGCAGTTGGTCTCCTCGAACGCGAGCGGGATCCAGGGGGACAATGCCTCCAGTGCATTCGGTTCCGCACCATGGGCCTGGTCACCGGACGGCACCCGGATCCTGTTCACCTCCAACGCGCAGAATCTCGCCCCCGGAGACGGCAACGCGTTCAACCAGGACATCTTCGTCAAGACCCGGTAGTTCGCACCCCTGGACCAGACCGCGCGGGACCCGGGCCCGGCGTGGCGGACCGAAACGCCCGGATTCGGGCACGCCGGCAAGGCGAAGCGGGCACCTGCCCGTTCCACCACTGGCGAACCACGCCGATGCGCGGCTAGCGTCACCATGTGGAGCACATACTCGAGACACCCGATTTCCTGCGCACGCTGGCGAGGCTCTCCGAGGAGACTGGCAGGCCGGTGTCCGAGCTCACTGAAGAGGCGCGCGACGATCTCAAGGAGATGGCCGTCAAGCCCGGCGGCGTGTCGGTGACTGCCTGGGACCGGTTCACCCGCTGGATGTCGCGGGCCTACCAGGTCGACTACCACCCCCAGGACGTCGAGGACCTGCGCGCGCTCAACGAGAGATCAGGGCTGATCTTCCTGCCGAACCACCGGTCCTACCTGGACCCGCTGGTGCTGCGCTGGGCATTGGAGCAACACGGCTTCCCGCCCAACAACACCCTGGGCGGCTCGAACCTGGCGCTGTGGCCGATGTCCGAGATCGGCAAGCGCAACGGCATCGTGTTCATCCGGCGGGAGTTCCGCGACGACCACCTGTACCGCGCGGTCCTCAAGACCTACCTTTCCCACTTGATGGAGAACCGGCAGAACCTCGAGTGGTACATCGAGGGCGGGCGGACCCGCACCGGCAAGTTGCGCCCGCCGCGCTACGGCATCCTCAGCTACGTCGTGGACGCCTTCGCGGACAGTTCCGAGAACGACGTCCATATCGTCCCCACGTCGATCATCTACGACCAGCAGCACGAGGTCAGTGCGATCTCCGCCGAGGAGATGGGCGGCACCAAGAAGGCCGAGAGCATCGGCTGGCTGTACCGGTTCGCCCGCTCCCAGTCCCGGCGGCTCGGCCGGGCCCACCTGCGCTTCGGCGAGCCCCTGTCACTGGCTGACGCGGTGAGACTCACCGACGACGCGGACGGCAACCCCCGGCCCCGGCTGGCGGTGCCGAAGGTCGCCTTCGAGACCTGCAACCGGATCAATGCGGTGACCCCGGTGACGCCCAGCGCGATGCTCACCTTCGCCCTGCTGGACAACGGCGACCGCGCGATCACCGTCGACGAGGGCCGCCGGATCCTGCAGCCGCTGCTGGACTACATCCGGGTCCGCAACCTGCCCCTGACCCAGCAGGTGAACCTCGACGAGCACGGGCCGCTGCGCGACACCCTGCGCAACCTCGTCCAGGAGGGCGTGGTCACCCAGTACGACGGACCCGAGGAGCGGGTCTTCTACGTGTCTCTGGACAAGCAGCACGAGGCGGCGTTCTACCGCAACACGGTGATCCACTTCTTCATCAACCGGGCCATCACCGAACTGGCCGCGGTCAAGGCCGCTGAGGATGGCGCCCCGGACGTCAAGACGGCCACGTGGGAGAACGCCCGGCGCTTGAAGGACATCCTGAAGTTCGAGTTCTTCTTCCCCTCCACGCGGGAGTTCTCCGACCAGATCTCCGCCGAGTCCACCTTGATGTACCCGGGCTGGGAGCGCGACGACCTGACCGCCGAAGGCCTGCTCGCCGAGGCCCGGCAGCTCGACCTGATCCTGGCCCACCGGGTGATCGGCCCCTTCCTGGAGGCGTACAGCGTGCTGGCCGACGAACTGGCCGCGGCCGGCGATCAGGCGGTCGAGCAGAAGGAACTGGTGGCCACCTGCCTGAGTCTGGCCCGGCAGCGTTGGCTGCAGAAGACGCTGCACACCCCGGAGTCGATCTCCAAGGACTACTTCGTCAATGCGTTCCAACTGGCCAAGAACCAGGGACTGATCACCTCCGACGAGCCGGATCTGGCCGGCCGGCGAAAGGCCTTCGCCGACGAGTTGCGGGACGCCGTGCGGCGCACCGACGATCTGCGACGGATCGCCGCCGAAACCGGACAGCCCCTGCTCACCGAGCGCGCGACCACCGGAGGCATCGATGGCTGATATCGAATGGCTGGTCGAGCAGATTGAAAACGCCCCCGAGGGCCCGCAGATCGGGGCGTTCTTCGACTTCGACGGCACCCTGATCGACGGCTACTCCGCCGCCGCCTTCTTCAAGTACCGCCTGCGCCGTGGGGAGATCTCCGTGCGCGAGGTCGTGAAGTCCGTGCGCGAGAGCATCAACGTCGAGCGACGCGGGCACGACGTCTCGGAGATGATGCACGTCGGCGTACAGGCGCAGGCCGGCCGCGACGTCGACGAGATGGAGGCGTGGGCAGCCAACGTCTTCAGCAAGAAGATCGCCGGGATGATCTTCCCCGACGCCCGGGTGCTGATCGACGCCCACCTGCGCAAGGGCCACACCGTGGTGGTCGCCTCGTCGGCCACCCGCCCGCAGATCCAGGCGACCGCCGAGGACCTGGGCATCGACCACATCATCTGTACCGAGATGGCCGAGGAGGACGGCGTGCTGACCGGGGAACTGGCCAGCGAGATCCGCTGGGGGCAGGGCAAGGCCGACGGCGTGGTCGAGTTCGCCGATGAGTTCGGGGTCGAGCTCGACGAGTCGTTCTGCTACTCCAACGGGGAGGAGGACCTGCCCTTCCTGGAGCTGGCCGGCCGGCCGGTTGCCCTGAACCCCACCGACGAGTTGCGGGCCATCGCCAAGGAGCGTGGATGGCCGATCGCCGCGCTCAAGCCCCAACGCGGCACCTCCGTGATCGATGTCGGCCGCAGTGCCGCGGCGATCGGGTTCTTCACCGGCAGTGTGGCGGCCGCCGCCGGCATGGCGATCCTCAACCGCAGCCGGTCCCTCGGCGCCAACATCGCCGCGAGCACCGGCTCCGACCTCGCGCTGGCGGCCGCCGGGGTGCGGCTGAACGTCGTCGGCGAGGAGAACATCTGGGCGGCGCGCCCGGCGGTCTTCCTGTTCAACCACCAGAGCCAGCTCGACGTCTTCGTGCTGGCGGCCCTGCTGCGCAAGGACTTCACCGGGGTGGCCAAGAAGTCGCTGGAGAAGGACCCCTTCTTCGGCCCGATCGGCTACCTGGCCGACGTCGCCTACATCGACCGGAGCAACACCGACGCGGCCCGCAAGGGCCTCGAGCCGGCGGTGGAGGCGCTGAAGGGCGGGCGTTCGATCGCGATCGCACCGGAGGGAACCCGCTCCCCCACCCCGCGGCTGCTGCCCTTCAAGAAGGGGCCCTTCCATCTGGCCATGCAGGCCGGGGTGCCAGTGGTGCCGGTGGTGATGCGCAACTGCGGGGAGATCATGGCCGCGCATTCCATGATCATCCACCCGGGCACGGTGGACGTGGCGGTGCTGCCGCCGGTGCCCACCGAGGACTGGGCCCGGGAGGATCTTGACGAGCGCATCGCCGAGGTCAGGCAGATGTATCTCGACACGCTCGGGGACTGGCCGGAGGGCTGACTG
>DAOMFH010000228.1:0-4132 GCA_035429705.1 Actinomycetota bacterium | reverse complement strand
CGAGGGCCTCGAGCTCGGACCGTCCGAGGTGGACACCTACATGGCCGAGCAGTTCGGTCAGCCGATCGAGGCGCTGAACCTGTCCGTGCGCTCCTACAACTGCCTCAAGCGCGAAGGTGTGCACACCATCGGCGAACTGCTCACCCGCAGCGAGGCCGATCTGATGGACATCCGCAACTTCGGCCAGAAGTCGATCGACGAGGTCAAGGACGCACTCACCGGCCTCGGCCTGAACCTGAAGGACAGCCCGGCCGGGTTCGACCCGACGCAGGCAGTCACGTTCTACGCCGAGGAAGACCACCAGTACGCAGAGGACGAGCAGCTCTGACGGGCTGCCGCTAGTCAAGGAGAACCACGATGCCCACGCCGTCGAAGGGCCCCCGTCTCGGTGGAGGTCCGGCGCACGAGCGCCTGATGCTGGCGAATCTGGCCACCGCGCTCTTCCAGCACGGTCGCATCACGACCACCGAGGCCAAGGCCAAGCGGCTCAGCCCGCTGGCCGACCGCCTGGTCACTTTCGCCAAGCGCGGTGACCTGCCGGCGCGTCGCAAGGTGATGACCGTGATCCGCGACAAGTCCGTGGTCCACGAGTTGTTCACCGAGATCGGCCCGCAGTACGCCGGTCGCCCCGGCGGCTACACCCGGATCACCAAGATCGGCCACCGCAAGGGCGACAACGCGCCGATGGCGGTCATCGAGTTGGTCGAGCCGATGGCCGAGGCCGTGGTGGCCGAAGCGACATCGGCGGCCAAGCGGGCCGCCGCTCCGGTGATCACCACTGAGGAGATCACCGAAGAGGTCGAGGCCGCTTCGCAGGCAGCGGTTGAGCGGGTCGAGGCCGAGGCCGATTCCCCGCAGGCCCAGGCCGAGGCGGCCGAGCAGATCGCCGAGGCCCAGCAGCAGGCTCGCGAGGACGCGGTCGAGGGGCTGCGGGAGAAGGCCGCGCAGCCCGAAGACGACGCCTGATCGCACCCGAACGGCTCGTCACCGCAAGTGGTGGCGGGCCGTTCGGCGCGTCCGGGACGCTCATAGAGTCGAACAATGGCCGACGAAGTCACGTTGCGAGTGCGCCTGGACCTCGCGTACGACGGGGCCGGCTTCTCCGGCTGGGCCCGTCAGCCGGGCCTGCGCACGGTGCAGGGGGAACTCGTCGAAGCCACCATGCGGGTCCTGCGCATCCCCGAACCGCGCATAGTGGTCGCCGGCCGCACAGACGCCGGTGTGCACGCCCTCGGCCAGGTGTGCCACCTGGACCTGCCGGTTTCGTCCTGGCCGGGTGCAGCGACGGCCACCCGTCGGCTCAATGCGGTCCTGCCCCCGGACGTGCGGGTTCTGCGGTCGAGCACTGCCCCGGCGGGCTTCGATGCCCGCTTCTCGGCCCGGTACCGCCGCTACGAATACCTACTGAGTGATAGCGGCCGGCTCGACCCGCGGGTGCGCGGATGCGTGTGGGTGAGCCGGCAGTCGTTGGACGTCCCGGCCATGCACGAGGCCGCCCAGGTGCTGGTCGGCGAGCATGATTTCGCGGCGTTCTGCCGGGCTCGTCCCGAGGCCTCCTCGGTGCGCACGGTCCTGGCCATGTCCGTTGAGCGCCACCCCGATCCCCGCGACCCGGCGCTGATCAGGGTCGGGATCACGGCGGACGCGTTCTGCCACTCCATGGTGCGCTCCCTGGTCGGGGCGCTGGTGGCCGTCGGACAGGGCCGGCTGGACGGCCCCGGGCTGGCGGCCGTGCTGGCCGCCGGCCGCCGGGTGCCGCTGTTCAGCACCGCTGCGGCGCAGGGGTTGGCGCTGATGGAGGTGGGCTACCCCGCCGATGAGCAACTGGCCGAGCAGGCCCGCCGGGCCCGTCGTTTCCGGGGGTGAGCCGGGTCCGAGAAGATGCGTGCCACCGCGGGTCGTGACAGGCTTCGAAGTACAGATCTCTTTTTGAGTGGAGGACTCAATGCGCGTGGTGGTTGCTCTCGGTGGAAATGCCCTGCAGAAGCGGGGAGAGCCGATGACGGTGGAGAGTCAGCGGGCGAATGTCAGGCTGGCCTGCGAGGCGCTGGCGCCCGTTGCCTTGGATCACGAGCTCGTGGTGTCGCACGGCAACGGACCGCAGGTCGGGCTGCTGGCACTGCAGGCCGCCTCGTTCAACGAGGAGTCGGCGTACCCGTTCGACGTCCTCGGGGCGCAGACCGAGGGGATGATCGGGTACTTCATCGAGCAGGAACTCGGCAACCTGCTGCCCTTCAGCAAGCCGTTGGCGACCCTGCTCACGATGACCGAGGTGGACGCCAACGACCCCGCCTTCGAGAACCCCACCAAGTTCGTCGGCCCGGTCTACGAAGAGGCCGAAGCCAAGCGGCTGGCCGCCGAGAAGGGCTGGACGGTCAAGCCGGACGGTGACAAGTGGCGCCGCGTTGTGCCCTCCCCGATGCCCCAGCGCATCTTCCAGGTCCGGCCCATCGAGTGGTGCCTGGAGAAGGGGGCCGTGGTCGTGTGCACCGGCGGTGGCGGCATTCCGACCATGTACAAGAAGGGCACCCGGGAACTCGTGGGTGTGGAAGCGGTCATCGACAAGGACTTCTCGTCGATGGTGCTCGCCCGGGACATCGACGCCGACATGCTGGTGATCGCCACCGATGCGGAAGCGGTCTTCGTCAACTGGGGGACTCCGGACCAGAAGGGCATCTCCACGGCGAACCCGTACGCACTGGGCGAGTTCGACTTCCCGGCCGGTTCCATGGGGCCCAAGGTGGACGCCGCCATCGCCTTCGCCAAGTCCGGCAAGGTTGCAGTGATCGGCGCACTGGAGAACCTCGCGGCGATCCTGGCCGGTGAGTCCGGCACCCGCGTGACCATGGACGCCGACGGCATCAACTACTACGACTGACGGACTGCGGCGGCGCCTGCCCACCTGCCGGTGGTGCCGGCGCCGCCTACCCGTCTGCTGGCATGGCGGCCGGTGCGTTATCCTGATGAGGGTCATGTGCGCTGTGTGCGTGCCAACTCGCGCAGCACCGCAGCCCCAACAGCTCACCACAGCGATAACAAGGTAGGAAGTCGTGCGTACGTTCACCCCGAAAGCCGACGAGGTCACAGCTCAGTGGCACGTCATCGACGCCGAGGATGTCGTCCTCGGTCGTCTGGCCACCCACGCCGCCACCCTGCTGCGCGGCAAGCACAAGCCGACTTTCGCCCCGCATGTGGACACCGGCGACTTCGTGATCGTGATCAACGCCGAGAAGGTGGCCCTCAGCGGCGCGAAGGCCGAGCAGAAACTCGACCACCGGCACTCCGGGTACCCGGGGGGCCTCACCTCCACCACCTACGGGGAACTGCTGGAGAAGAACCCGCGCCGGGTGATCGAGAAGGCCGTGGCCGGGATGCTTCCGCACAACAAACTGGGCCACAAGCAGATCCGCAAGCTGAAGGTGTATGCCGGGCCGGATCACCCGCACGCGGCGCAGCAGCCCGCCCCGTACGTCATCAGCCAGGTCGCGCAGTAGCGCTGAGGAAGGAACATCCGTGACTGAGACCCTGACCACCGAGACACCGGTGGCCACGACCCGTCAGGCCGTGCAGGAAGCCGGTGGCGGCACCGGCCGCCGCAAGGAAGCCGTGGCCCGGGTGCGTGTTATCCCCGGGACCGGGCAGTGGAAGATCAACGGTCGCGACCTCGCCACCTACTTCCCCAACAAGGTTCACCAGCAGATCGTCACCGAGCCCTTCCGCGTGCTCGGGCTCGAAGGTCAGTACGACGTGCTAGCCCGCCTGCACGGCGGCGGCGTGGGTGGCCAGGCCGGTGCCCTGCGACTGGGGATCGCCCGGGCGCTGACCGAGATCGCCGCCGAGGAGTACCGCCCCGACCTGAAGAAGGCCGGATTCCTCACCCGGGATCCGCGAGTGGTCGAGCGCAAGAAGTACGGCCTGAAGAAGGCCCGCAAGGCGCCGCAGTACAGCAAGCGCTGAGCCAGATGGGAACCCTGTTCGGCACCGACGGGGTGCGGGGGCTGGCCAATCGGGATGTCACCGCCGAACTAGCCCTCGATCTGTCGGTTTCGGCCGCCCACATCCTGTCGGAGGTGGGCGCCCGGCGCACGGCCGTCGTCGGCCGGGACCCGCGCGCCAGTGGGGAGTTCCTGCA
>DAOMFH010000227.1:0-4138 GCA_035429705.1 Actinomycetota bacterium | reverse complement strand
AGCGTCACGGTGACGTCTACGACCCCGCCACCGGCGAGATCACCAAGACGGTGGATTTCGCCTCCGGCGACGACATGAACGCGGCGGTGGCAGCAGCCAAGGCCGCATTCGCGACCTGGGGCCGGTCCACACTGGCCAAGCGTATGGATGTGCTGTTCCGGTTCCGTGAACTGCTCAACGCGAACAAGCAGGACTTGGCCGCGATCATCACCGGCGAACACGGCAAGGTGCTGTCCGATGCCCTCGGCGAGGTCAGCCGCGGCCAGGAGGTCGTGGAGTTCGCCTGCGGCAACGCCCACCTGCTCAAGGGATCCTTCTCCGAACAGGTCACCACCGGCGTGGACGTGTACAGCATGCGCCAGCCGCTGGGCGTGGTGGGGATCATCTCCCCGTTCAACTTCCCGGCCATGGTGCCCATGTGGTTCTTCCCCATCGCCATCGCCGCCGGCAACACCGTCGTGCTCAAGCCCAGCGAGAAGGACCCCAGCGCCGCGATGTTCGTCGCCGACCTCTGGAAGCAGGCCGGCCTGCCCGATGGCGTCTTCAACGTTGTGCACGGTGACAAGGTCGCCGTGGACGCGCTGCTGACCCACCCGGATGTCGCGTCGGTGTCCTTCGTCGGATCCACCCCGATCGCGCAGTACGTGTACGAGACCGGTACCGCCCATGGCAAGCGGGTGCAGGCCCTCGGCGGCGCCAAGAACCACATGCTGGTTCTGCCGGACGCCGACCTCGACCTCACAGCCGACTCCGCGATCAACGCCGGATTCGGCTCGGCCGGCGAGCGCTGCATGGCCATCTCGGTGCTTGTGGCCGTCGAACCCGTGGCCGATGACCTCATCGCGGCGATCCGCAGCCGGATGGCCGGCCTGCGCACCGGTGACGGCCGGCGCGGCTGCGACATGGGTCCGCTGGTCACCAAGGTGCACCGCGACAAGGTGGCGGGCTACGTCGAGGCCGGCGTCGCCGAAGGCGCCACGCTGGTCGTGGACGGCCGTGACGTCCAGCCCGACGGCTCGCCCGACGGCTTCTGGCTCGGACCGACGCTGTTCGACCACGTCACCACCGACATGAGCATCTACACCGACGAGATCTTCGGCCCCGTGCTTTCGGTCGTGCGGGTGGCTTCCTACGAGGAAGGCATGGAACTGATCAACTCCCACCCGTTCGGCAACGGCACCGCGATCTTCACCTGCGACGGTGGTGCGGCACGCAAGTTCCAGAACGAGGTGCAGGTGGGCATGATCGGCATCAACGTTCCGATCCCCGTGCCCATGGCTTACTACTCATTCGGCGGCTGGAAGGCTTCGCTGTTCGGCGACAGCCACGCCCATGGGGTGGAAGGCTTCAACTTCTTCACCCGCGGCAAGGTCGTGACCAGCCGCTGGCCGGACCCCGCACACGGCGGCATCAACCTGGGCTTCCCGACGAACGCGTGAGGTAGTCATGGGCAGGGATCTGAGCAGGCGGCGTCTCCTGGGAGCCATGGCGGCCACCGCCGCCCTGGCCGGGTGCGGGACCAGGGGGACGCCGGGCGGGGTGGTCAGCCAGGATCCCAACGATCGCACCATCACCTGGGCGAACTGGACGTTGTACCTGGACTACGACCGCAAGACCCGCTCGTTCCCCACCCTGGAGGAGTTCGAGGCCGAGTCCGGGTACACCGTCGAATACCGAGAGGACATCGACGACAACGTCTCCTTCAATGGCAAGGTCGGGCCGCTGCTTTCCCGTGGGATGGACATCGGCTACGACCTGGTCACCCCCTCGGATTCCCTGATCGCCCAGTGGATCGCCAAGGGGTGGGCGGCACCGCTGGACATGGCCAACATCCCCAACTCCAAGAACCTGCTGCCGGAGTTGTGGGATGTGCCGTTCGACCCCGGACGCAAGTACACCCTCACGTACCAGTCCGGGATGGGCGGGCTCGCCTGGAACAAGGAGCGGGTGCCCAACGGCCTGCACAGCATCGATGACCTCTGGGCGCCGGAACTGCACGGCAAGGTCGTCGTGCTCTCCGAGGTACAGGACACGGTCGGCCTGGTCATGCTCCAGCAGGGTGTGGACATCGACAAACCCTTCACCGCCGAGGAGTTCATGCGCGCCCTGGCCGTGATCGAGGAACAGGTCAAGTCCGGGCAGATCAAGCAGGTCAAAGGCAACTCCTACAAGGAGGACCTGATCAACGAGCAGGCCTGGGCGGCGATGGCCTGGTCCGGTGACATCTTCCAGATCAATGCCGAGGAGGGGGACAAGTGGGACTTCGCGTTGCCCGATACCGGCGGCACCCTCTGGTCGGACAACTTCCTCATCCCGGTGACCGCCACGAACAAGGCCGGCGCAGAGGCTTTGATCAACTTCTACTACCGCCCGGACATCGCCGCGCGGGTCGCCGCCTGGGTCAACTACATGTGCCCCGTCAAAGGCGCCCAGGAGGAGATGAAGAAGATCGACCCGGAGTTGGCGACCAGCCAGTGGATCTTCCCTCCCCCGGAACTGCTCGCGAACACCCAGGTGTTCCGGGACTTCACCCCCGAGGAAGAGCGGGAGTACAAAGACGCATTCGGCCGGGTGATACAGGGGTGAGGCCGGCTTCCGCGTGGGTGCCGGCGTGAGCGGCGACCCCACCGAGCGCGCCACCGCCCTGGCCATGGACGCCGAGGACCCACTGGCTCCCTTCCGCGACCAGTTCCACGTCGCAGACCCGCATGTCTGTTACCTCGACGGCAACTCGTTGGGCAGGCTCCCCGTGGCGACGATCGCGGCGGTCAACGAGCTGCTCCTCGACGAGTGGGGTGGCGAAGTCGTGGACGGCTGGTCGCACTGGATCGACGAGGCCCGAACCACCGGGGATCTGGTAGGGCGGGCGACCCTCGGCGCAGCCGCTGGGCAGACGCTGGTGCAGGACACCACGTCGGTGAACTTCTACCAGTTGTGCATGGCCGCGATCACCGCGCGGCCCGGCCGGCGCACGGTGATCATCGACTCGGCCAACTTCCCGACGGACCGCTACATCCTGGCCGGAATCGCGGGCGCGATGGGCCTGCGCCTGATCACCCTGGACAACGACGGAACCGGCGGCCCGGGCGCGGTGAGCGTGGATTCCGACTGCGAACTCATCAGCGCCTCCACCCTGGAGCGCCACCTCGGCGAAGACGTGGCCCTGGTCACCCTACAGGTGGTGCAGTACCGGTCCGGTGCCCGCCAGGATGTCGCCGCCATCACCGACCTGGTCCGTTCCCATGGCGGCCTGGTGGTGTGGGACGCAGCTCACGCCGCCGGATCGGTGGAGCTGGCCTTCGACGACTGGGGTGTGGACCTCGCCGTAGGTTGCACCTACAAGTACGGCAACTCCGGTCCCGGCGCCCCTGCCTGGCTCTACGTCAACCGCTCGGTGCAGGAGCAGTTGCGGGTCCCCATCCAGGGCTGGTTCGCCAACCAGCGGCAATTCGAGATGGGTCCACACTTCGAGCCCGCGGTCGGCATCCGGCGTTTTCAGGTGGCCACCCCGGCTGTCATGGGCCTGCGCGCCGTCCAGACCAGTTACCGCATGATCGAGCAGGCCGGCATGGCGGCCATCGCCGAGAAGGCCAGGCTTGGCACGGAGCTCATGATCACGTTGTTCGACCGCTGGTTGGCACCGCTGGGTTTCAGTCTGCTCACCCCGCGCGATCCGGCTCTGCGTGGCGGCCACATCACGGTGGCCCACCCCCACGCCCGGCAGATCGCATCCGCCATGCGCACCCTGACGAAGACCATTCCCGACTACCGGGTGCCCGACAGCATCCGGCTGGCCATCTCGCCACTGCCCACGAGCTACACGGAGGTATGGGACGGCTTCGACCGGCTGCGCGACCTGGTCAGCAGCGGCCGGTACCTCGACGCCCCTGACACCGGCGGCCGGGTCACCTGACCCCGTGGCATCCGGCGGCTCGTACGGTTGCCCGGCCTGGCGCCCTGCGTACGGCCGGCAGTCGCGGCTGCGCCGCGCTGGCGATCGGATGACCCGCAACCGCGCCGATGACCCGCTGGCGATCGGATGATCCGCAACCGCGCCGATGACCCGCCACAACCGGACATTCGCGGGTCTCCCGGCATGAATGTGGGTCAGGCTGGTCGTGGTTCGTGGGGTAGGCGG
>DAOMFH010000226.1:0-4161 GCA_035429705.1 Actinomycetota bacterium | reverse complement strand
GTCAACAACTGTGCTGGTTGGCCCTGCCCGTGCCCAGCCAACAGGTGGTTGTGGCAGCAGGCTGGTCGGGTGATAGAGACAAGACCTCCAGACAGGCGGTTGCCCGGTGTTTCAGGGCTTCCGCCGACCTGGTTCCAGCAGGCCCGTCTCATACGCGTAGACCACGGCATGCACCCTGTCGCGCACACCGAGTTTCATCAGAATCCGCTTGACGTGGGTCTTCACCGTGCTCTCGCCGAGGTACAGTCGCTGGGCGATTTCCCGGTTGGCCAGGCCCTGGCCGATGAGGATCAGCACTTCCCGCTCCCGGTCGGTGAGCCGGTCGAGTTCGCTGCTGGTGACGTCGGTCGGCACACCCCCGCGGGTGGTCGCCCGGGCGAACTCCTGCATCAGCCGTCGCGTGACCGAGGGTGACAGCAGCGCGTCGCCGGAGGCGACTGTGCGGATGCCGGCCAGGAGATCCTCGGGGCGGGTGCGTTTGAGCAGGAAGCCGCTGGCCCCGGCCCGCACCGCCTCGTACACATAGTCATCGAGTTCGAACGTCGTCAGGATGATGACTCGGACGTCATCCGATGCGCTCGTGATCCGGCCGGTCGCCTCGATTCCGTCCGTGCCCGGCATGCGGATGTCCATGAGCACGATGTCCGGTGACAACTCCCGGGCGAGTGCCACCGCGGCCTCGCCGTTGTCCGCCTCGCCGATGACATGCAGGTCGTCCTGCGTCTCGATCATCATGCGCAGGCCAGCCCGTACGAGCGTGTCGTCATCGACGATGAGCACCTCGATCGTCATGTCGCCGCCGGGTGCTGGTCGTCGATGCGGGTCGGTTGCCCGGCTTCGAGGGGGAAGGTCGCCCGCACGCAGAAGCCGTGCGGATCGCGTGGACCCGCCTCCAGGCGTCCGCCCAGCATCTTGGCCCGTTCCGTCATGCCGACGAGGCCCCGTCCTGCGTGGTCGGCTGGCCGGGACGACGGCTTGGTTCCGTCGTCGATCACGAGTATCTGCAGCTGGGTCGCAGTGCAGGTCAAGGTCACGTCAATGTGCGCCGGTCCGGCGTGCTTGAGGGCGTTGGTCAGGGCTTCCTGAACGATGCGGAACGTGGCCGCGGCCACACGCCGACCAACCGGCTGATCGCAGGTGATCCGCAGTGTGATGTCGGCACCCGCCCTCCTGAGTTCAGCCACCATGGACTCGATGTCGGCGATGCCTTTCGGGGGACTCCGATCGGCGGTGTCCGGGTCGTTGAGCAGGCCCAGCATGTGATCGAGGTCTGTGAGGGCGTCGCGTCCGAGGGCCTCGATCTGGGCCAGTGCCTCGAAGGCCTTGTCGGGCCGGCCCGACATTCGCGCGGCCCCGGCCTGCAGAACCATGACATTGACCGCGTGTCCGACCGCGTCATGCAGTTCGCGGGCAACGCGAGCCCTCTCCTCGGCGATGGCGGTGGCCGCCACCTCCTCCTGCTGTGCCTCGAGGTCGTCGACGGTCCGGGTGAGCCGGGCGGCTCGCACCTGGTTGCTCCGGATGCTGGTGCCGACCAGCCACCCCAGGCCGAACAGCAGGAACCACACGACGATGATCAACACATCGGGCTCACCCGGCCCGTAGAAAGTCGCTGTGGACAGTGCCAGCGCAGCGCCGCCCACGATGCTCGCCGAGACCTTTGCGGGGCGGCTGACGGCCACGGAGTACGAGAAGAAGGGGATCGCCAACGGCGCGTTGCTGTCACCCTGGGTTGCGCTTGCGACCAAGTAGAGCGCGGTGGCAGCCAGCAACGTGGAGACAGGTGCAAGGCGGCGCACGAGCAGCAGGGCATTCGGCGCGAGAGCGAGCAGCCATCCGGCCCCCACCACCGGTCCGTACTGATCTACGTAGGCATCGCTGCGCAGGGAGACCACGGTGATCCAGGTGAAGACAGCCGCGAGAAGCGCATCGGCCAAGAACCACCAGGGATCGTGCTGGTGGTCGCGGTCGCTTCGTGTCCACCGGGCCACCGCTTCACACTACCGCCGGACCAGGACTCGCCCGTCCTCCTGCGGGGGGACGTTTGTACCCCGTCGGGGGGACCTGGGAATCGAGCGGCCAGGGGGATGCCCAGACAGGCGCGCAAGCGCACTGTGGAAGTGGAATGAGGAGCCGAATCATGAGGACGAACCAGCAGAACATGATCGAAGAGCCGGTATCCGCGGGTCTGCCGGAGCAGGGTCCCGGCCACCGCAGGTCAGTACCCGCCGCCGCCGTAGTCGCCACGGCCTGGGCGGTGGCCGCGGGGTGGTGGATGCCCCGCGGGCCGCTGACGACCACGGCCGCCATTTTGTCGATCGTGGCCAGTCTGGGCGTCGGAGTGCTGGCAGGAATCCTGGTGCGAAGCCGCTGGGCGATGGCCCTGGCGCCGGTGACTTTCGTCGTGGTTTTCGAACTGACCCGCATGGGTGCGGATGGGCCGATGGTTGACGGGATCCACCTGAGCACCTACGGAGTCATCGCCCTGATCACGGGGCGGGGATTCCACGGCCTGCTGACGCTGTTGCCCATGACCCTCGGAGCTGCTCTGGGCGCGGGCATTGTCCGTGAGCCGAAGACCCGTGGGTGGAAGGCGGTGCCCGGTCGGCTTGGAGCCCTGCTCGCGGGCATGGCGCTGCTCACGCTCATTGCCGGGCTATTGCGGCCTGCCGCGACCGCGCCCATTGTTGGTGCGGACGGACAGGTCGTGCCCGGTTCGGTCGCCGAAATGACCCGTGTGGATGTAGGGGGGCACGATGCCAGGTTGTTGATCCGCGGCGCGAGCACGGACAATCCCGTCCTGCTCTTCCTGGCCGGAGGCCCCGGCGGGTCGGAGCTGGGCGCCATGCGCCGCCACCTGCCGGATCTCGAACGGCACTTCACCGTCGTCACCTGGGATCAGCGCGGGGCCGGCACAGCCTACGAGGAGCTGGACCCAACCGGGACCATCAGTGTGGATGGCTACGTCTCCGACACGATCGCGGTCACCAACTACCTGCGTGAGCGCTTCGGGCAGGATGCCATCTACCTGCTGGGGCAGTCCTGGGGTACGACCCTTGGGGTCCTGGCCGTTCAGCAACAGCCACAGCTCTATCGGGCGTTCATCGGGACCGGTCAGATGGTCAGCCAACTGGCCACCGACCGCATCTTCTACGAGGACACGCTGGCCTGGGCGACTCGCACGGGCAAGAACGACCTGGTCACCGACCTGGTCGCGGCCGGACCGCCGCCATACAGCGCCATGTTCGCCTACGAGACGGCTCTGTCACACGAGCAGGACGTCTATCCGTACGATCACAGCGAGAACGCCGAAGGCGCCGGTCAGATGTCGGAGAACCTGCTGGTCGAGGAATACACACTGATCGACCAGGTGCATGTCCTCGGTGCCTTCATGGACACATTCGCCGCGCTGTACCCGCAGTTGCAGGAGATCGACTTCCGGACGTCGGCCACCGACTTCGTCGTGCCGATGTTCTTCGTTCAGGGTGCCCACGAAGCCGACGGCCGCGCGGAGCCCTTCGCGCAGTGGTACCCGATGATCGATGCGCCGATCAAGGACCTTGTGGTGCTGGACACATCGGGACACCGCCCCTTGTGGGAGCAGCCCGACGAGTTCATCGACTACCTGGTGAACACCGTGCTCGCACAGACCGCGAATCGGTGAGTGGTTGTGGTTGACGCCCGCTCAAACCGGCCACGAGGGACAGTAGGACGAGCACGAACAACCAGCAGGCCCGGGGCCGTGTGCGCCACCGGGCCGCTGTCGTTCGTGCGAACCACTGTGGCCGGCCCGGCTTGGGATTCGGCAGAGTGCGGCTCGCCGGTGACCGCACCCGCCCGGCCCGCCCGGCCCGCCCGGTGACCGCAGCCGCACGGCCCGCGCACACGTCGGCCGCATCGAGCCAGCAGGTCCGCGCACGCTGCGGGCCGTGACGGCCGACTGCCGATATGGCCGTGGTGACTCTGGATGCCCTGGAAGGCCCCCCGCTGCCCTGGTGATCAGGTCGACCAGGGGGACCTGGTCAAGGGGCAGCACTGAGTGGCCCGCCGCCTTGGAGGAGCTGTTAGCCGCCGGGTCAGCGTGGCTGATTCACAGCCCGCTGTGCTTATGGGTCGTGCAGGGTGGTCAGGTAGGTATGTCCGCGGGGGCTGGTCCATTGC